>JBFEXS010000061.1:0-13522 GCA_041562555.1 Sulfurimonadaceae bacterium | reverse complement strand
TCTTTGGGATACTCAAAAGCGGATGTGTTACGTCCCTTTACGCTAATTTCTACATTTTTGATTATTAGCTATATACTCTTACATCTATACCCACCTTTTGCCAAGGGAAAAGAGTTCTCTGACAATATCTCTCACAATAAGATCAGCGGAGCACCGACTCAAAACCTTTTCTTTACCTATGAAGATTATTATGTCTATTTTCAGGAGTTACACCCTCTCAAACAGACGGCTAAAGAAATCCGTATCTTTAAGATTGAGAATAATGATCTACAGGAAGTCATTGTGGCAAAAGAAGCTTTTTATCGTAATGATTACTGGATGGTGAATGATGCTAAAAAGCTCGTAAAACCCCATAATGTCAGTCTTAAAAGTGAAGGTATAACTGTTTCTGACGAGAAGGATCTGAGACTTTTAAAGGATTTTAGACCTGCTATCTTGGATCAGGTTTATGAGGGTTCATCCACCTATACGATCTTGGATGCCTTTGAGGCGATGAAGCTTCTGGAAGAACAGAATGTCAATATCGATAAGGTGAAAAGTGTCCTTTACAAGATCATCGTATATCCATTTTTTGTTCCTTTTTTGGTGATTATTATCTTCTTTTTTGTTCCAATCAGTCCACGTTTTTTGAATGTGACGCTCTTTAGTTTTGGTGCACTGATCGCTTCATTGTTGATCTGGGGACTTTTTTATACACTGATTCAGCTTTCCAACACCCAGACGGTTTCGGGTGAAGTGGGAATTGTCTTGCCTGTCGCAATATTGGGACTATTAAGTATGATCGTCTGGTATAAAAAGGGAAGAGCCTAGACCCCTTACAAAGATATAAGCTCTCTTTTGCTAAAATCGCGACAATAATAGAATTTCTAAGGGCAGATATGATCAACTTTTCTCAATTGGCAGAAAAATACCAAACCCCACTTTATGTGTATGACTTTGATAAGATAACAGAGCAATATAATTCACTTAAAGAATCATTCAGAGCACGTAAGGCAATCCTAGCCTATGCCGTTAAATCAAACTCAAACCTTTCGGTAGTAAAACACCTGGCAGGTTTAGGCGCCGGAGCGGACTGTGTTTCAATCGGCGAAGTGCGTCGTGCGCTGTTAGCAGGTATTCCAAAATACAAGATCATATTTTCAGGTGTAGGTAAACAGGATCATGAGATCAAAGAGGCATTGGAGTCGGACATTCTGTTTATCAACCTTGAGAGTGAAGCGGAACTGGGCCGGGTGGAGATGATCGCACAGGAACTTGGAATCAAAGCGCGTATTTCGATCCGCGTAAACCCTAACATCGATCCTAAAACACACCCGTATATCTCAACCGGTCTGCATGGAAACAAGTTTGGAGTGGAGATCAACGCAGCGAAACGCATGTATCTCAAGGCGAAAAACTCGGATCATTTGGATCCTGTCGGTATTCATTTCCATATCGGTTCACAATTGACTGAGCTTGAACCCATCCGTGAAGCATCTGAGATCGTAGCAGACTTGGTACGTACGCTTCAGGCTGTGGATATTGAACTGAAGTTCTTTGATGTCGGGGGTGGTCTTGGTGTGACTTATGATAATGAAGTGACGATAGACCCACATGAATATGCCCAAGCTATCCTGGGAACGTTGACAGGTCTTGATCTGACTATCATGTGCGAACCTGGTCGTTTTATCACGGCAAATGCAGGACATTTCTTGACACGTGTGATGTATGAGAAACAAAATGACGAGAAACGTTTTGTCATCGTCGATGGGGCAATGAATGATCTTCTGCGTCCGAGTCTGTATTCTGCCTATCATCATATCGAGGCAGTGGATAATGATGGTGAGACATCTCCGGCAGATATCGTTGGACCGGTATGTGAAAGCGGTGATTTCTTTGCCAAAGACAGAGAACTGCCAAACTTTAAGCATAATGACCTGATCGTCGTACACAGTGCAGGAGCCTATGGTTTTGGAATGGGATCGAACTATAATACTCGAGGACGTTCTGCAGAGGTTGCGATCGAGGGTGGAAAAGACAGATTGATCCGCCGTAGAGAGAGTTTTGAAGACCTTATTGCTCTAGAAGAAGAGTTTATTAAATAGCACCAAGGAAAACAGATGAATACCTTAGCTGAGTGTCGTGAAGCCATTGATAGGATTGATGATCAACTTTTAGAACTGTTAAACAACCGCATGAAGGTTGTTGAGCGTGTAGGAGAGATCAAAAACGAGAGTGGAGGAGCGATCTACCGACCAGAGCGGGAACAAGAGATTATTGAGCGTCTTTATAAACAGAGTAAAGAGAGTAACGGTATTCTGAACAAAGAGGCGATAGAAGCCCTGTTCTTGGAGATCTTTGCCATCTCACGTAACCTTGAATTACCGGAGAAGATCGCTTATCTAGGACCTGAAGGAAGTTTTACACACCAGGCAGCGGAATCCCGTTTTGGAGCAATGAGTGATTACTTGCCGCTTAATTCGATCCATGCCGTCTTCAATGCTCTTGAGAGCAAACGTGCAAAATTCGGTGTTGTCCCGATAGAGAACTCCCGGGATGGAGCAGTGGGGGAGACATTGGACCTTTTGGCAAAAAGTTCATATAAGATTGTGGCTGAGTTATATATGCCTATTCATCTTTCTTTTGTGACATCAGCCCGTCATCTGAAGGATGTGAAGCGTATCTATTCGAAAGACAAAGGCTTTGGACAGTGTCGGGACTTCTTGCTTGAACATGAACTTCAGGATGTAGACCAGATCCCGGTAGAATCAACGGCAAAAGCTGCGAAGCTTGCCGCTCAGGATCCCGAAGCTGCAGCTATCTGTTCGCATATCGCTGCCAAGCTTTATAATGTTCCGAATATGTTTGAGAACATTGAGGACGTGGATTCGAATACGACCCGCTTTATCATCCTGAGCAATTTTGAGAATGCTCCACATGAGTTTTCAAAAACTTCGATCCTTGTCCGTCTGAAAGACGGGAATGAAGCGGGTGCACTGGCACACTTCCTGGATGATTTTGATAAGGCACATGTCAATCTTTCGAAGATTGAATCACGCCCTTCAAGAGAGAGTGACGGTTTTGGATATTGGTTCTTTATAGATTTTTACGGACATATCCATGATGAACGATTAGAAAAAATTTTAGAAAAACGAGCAGATGAGATCACCTGGCTGGGCTCATATGTAAAAGGTGACAGATGAATTTTAACAGTACCCTTGATGGGATTAAGACCTATGAGGCAGGCAAGCCTATAGAACTGGTAGTACGTGAGTATGGTGTGGCGAGTAAAGATATTGTCAAACTGGCAAGTAATGAAAACCCGTACGGGACTTCACCTAAGGTATCCAAAGCGGTTCAGGATATTGCACATAAGATGTTCTTGTACCCTGATGACTCGATGTACGTATTGAAAGCAGGTCTGGCAAAGAGATTTGGAGTGAAGGAGAATGAGATCATTATCGGAGCCGGATCGGATCAGGTGATTGAGTTTGCTGTACATGCGAAATTAAATGCGAATGCGAAGGTGTTGATGAACTCGATCACCTTTGCAATGTATGAGATCTATGCCCGTCATGTGGGTGCACAGGTCATTCGTACATCTTCGCAAGAGCATGACCTTGATGAGTTTTATCAACTCTACCTTGAGCATAAACCTGAGATGATCTTTATCTGTACACCGAATAACCCTACGGGGGATGCGATCGATAGAGCGAAGCTATTGGATTTTCTTGCAAAAATCGATGAGGATACTCTGGTTGTCGTAGATGGTGCTTATATGGAGTATGCAGCCTTTAAAGATGAGAATAAGGCCCTGAGTGCGAAAGAGTTGATTTCTCAGTTTTCCAATGTGCTTTACCTTGGGACATTTTCCAAGGCATATGGTCTTGGCGGCATGCGTACAGGTTATGGGGTTGCCAATGCGGATATGATCGAAGCCTTTTATAAACTTCGTCCACCGTTTAACATTACGACACTCTCCTTGGAAGCAGCTACAGTTGCCCTGGAAGATGAAGATTTTGTGCGTATGTCTATTGAGAAAAACTTCGAACAGATGGAAGCCTACGAAGCTTTTGCACAAGAACAAAAGATAGAAATAATCCCTTCTTATACCAATTTCGTAACGCTTTGTCTGAATGAGAAACAAAACTCCAGCGAAATTTCGTTATCTTTGTTAAAAAAAGGTATGATAGTTAGAGATTTAAAAGGCTATTCTTTGAATGCGATTCGTGTTACGATAGGAACCGAAAAAGAGAATCAGCGATTCTTTGAGCTCTTCAAAGAAGTAACGCAAAACTAGGGTATAAATGGATTTAAAAGCACTCATCTCACAACTTGTTGGTCTTTATGAGAAACTCAATAAGAGTCAGAAGATTGTTGTGGGTGCTACTGTTGTCGGTGTCGTAGCATTTTTACTCTTTCTTGTCGTGTATACGGCCAAGGGTGAAGCACGGGGTAACTATAAAGTGCTTTTTGACTCACTTTCTGCTTCGGATGCCGCCTTGGTCATCCAGCAATTAGAAAAAGACAACATCCCCTATAAGATACCTCGGGACAATGTCATCGAGGTCCCTCGTGAAGTCGTATATAAAGAGCGTATTGCTATAGCAGCGCTTGGTCTTCCAAAAGAGAGCAGTGTCGGTTTTGAGCTTTTTGATACGCAAGAGTTTGGAGCAACAAGTTTTGATCAGAATATTAAGTTCTTACGTGCTCTCGAAGGCGAACTTTCACGAACAGTGCAGTCTCTTGCACCGGTTGAAACTGCTAATGTAAACCTGGCCTTGCCAAAAGAATCTTTATTCGTTTCCAAACAGGTATCTCCGAGTGCCTCGGTGGTCGTAAGTTTGTATGACGGACGTATGCTGACGCCTAAGCAGATCCGCGGTATCAAGAACCTTGTCTCTGCCGCAGTACCCAAGATGAAAGTTGAAGATGTCGCATTGATCAATGCTGAGGGTGAAGAGCTTGGCGGGGAGAATGACAGTTCCATGCTGGGTGAGCTTTCAGCGATGCAGCTGAAATATAAAAATCGTGAAGAGCGCAAGCGTGAAGAGAAGATCGTCAAAGTATTGGCTCCGTTTATTGGCGGTGATGAGCGTGTTGTCGCCAAGGTGACGATCGAGTACGACTTCTCTCAAAAATCATCTACCTCAGAGACCTATGACCCAGAATCTGTTGTCCGATCAGAACAGACGATCGAAGAGAAGCGTGAAGGTGCAGCACCAAAGGAGATCGGCGGTGTACCTGGTGCAGTCAGTAATATCGGTCCGGTAGAGGGGCTTGAATCTCAACAAAACGGTGACAAATACGAGAAGTCCAATGTCTCGACCAACTATGAGATTTCAAAGGTAGTATCCAGTACAAAGGGTGAGTTTGCTACGATCAATCGTGTGACTGCTGCAGTCGTTGTAGATGGGAAATATAAGAACAAGCTCGACGCCGACGGGGTCGAGACAAATGAATTGGAATTTATTGCAAGGGAAGAGAGTGAGCTTGAAGCCATATCTTCTCTTGTTAAAAATGCGATCGGGGCAAATGAGACTCGCGGGGACTTGGTGACGGTAAGAAGTTTCCAGTTCGAGACACTCAAAGCGCCGGCAAAAGCATTCTCAGGGAAAATGGGTGAGCTCTATGATATCTATCTTGGCCCATTCTCCGAAATTATCAAATTCCTTATCGTAGGGCTTATCCTGTTTATCGTTTATAAAAAGCTTATTACTCCGTTTGCCGAACGTATGCTTGAGTTCTCCAAAGAAGAGGATATCTTGGAACGCCCTGTCTTGGAATTGGATGAAGAGGAAGAAGAAGACCTTGTTGAACGTGTTCAACAGATGCGTAAAAAAGTTGAAGACCAACTTGGTGTGGGAGAGAACTTCAATGAGGATGAACTGAAGTATGAAGTCCTGCTGGAGAAGGTACGTACCATCGCGGATGAACGACCTGAAGAGTTGGCATCTCTTTTTCAGGCATTGATCGATGAAGAGACGGGTGAAGGAAGCAATATAAGTGAGATCGCACGGCAGATGGCAGCAGCTGCGAGCGGAAAGGGGTAGTCATGACACTAACACCGACACAACAGGCACAGTTTGATGAGATGAGTATGGCGGAGAAGGTCTCCGTCTTATTATTGCAGTTAGGTGAAGAGATTACGGCAAATGTTTTCTCAACACTAAGCGTCGAAGCGATCACAGAAATATCCAAATACATTGCTACATCAAAATCTATCGAGCGCAGTGTAGCGACAGCGGTACTTGAAGAGTTCTATGCGATCTTTCAATCGAATCAATATATCTCTAGCGGTGGTCTTGAGTATGCACGAGAAATCCTCTACAAGGCCTTAGGTCCGGATGAAGCCAAAAAGGTATTGGACCGATTATCGAAAAGTATGCAATCGACACAGAATTTTGCTTACCTTTCCAAGATCAAGCCTCAGCAATTAGCGGACTTTATCGTCAATGAGCATCCTCAGACGATTGCCTTGATCCTGGCGCATATGGATGCGACGGCGGCAGCAGAGACATTAAGTTACTTTTCTGATGACCTTCGTGCGGAGGTTGCGATGCGTATGGCGAAACTGGGAGATATCTCACCTTCTGTCATCAAACGTGTTTCGGCAGTACTGGAGTCCAAGCTTGAATCACTTGCTTCTTACAAAGTCGAGGTGGGCGGACCACGTGCTGTTGCAGATATCTTCAATAGACTGGGAGCAAAAGCATCTAAAGGCACGCTTTCTCATATTGAACAGATCGATGAGCAACTTGCTTCATCTATCAAGGAGATGATGTTTACCTTTGAAGATATCGTGTCTCTTGATAATAACGGCGTGCGCGAGATACTTAAGACTGTTGACAAGAAAGAGCTTATGCTCGCGCTTAAATCGTCTGCCGAAGAGCTTAAAGAGAAGTTCTTCTCAAATATGTCTCAGCGTGCCCGTGATGCATTCGAAGAAGAGATGCAGTTTCTTGGAGCGGTCAAGGTTAAAGATGTGGAAAGTTCTCAGCGTAAGATCGTTGAGGCGGTACAGCAGCTTGCAGAGCAGGGTGTCCTTCAAGTCGGTGAGACCGAAGAGATGATCGAGTAGAAAATGGAAACGGTAATTCAAGATAATAATCGTAGTGCACATATCATCAATAAGTACAATTTCAAGGTGCTCTCATCGTCTACTCCTACGGTAGGATCTTCAAGTGAGAACGATAACAACGGTTTTGTTTCAGGCTTCTCCCAAAAGAGTGAAGAGGGATCGACTCCTATATCGAACGTTTCTGAAGGGCAAGCCCAAACAGTTGAGACTGAAGAGAGTGTCCTTTCCAAATCCTCAAAGGATGAGTTGATCGAATCCCTACTGAAAAAGACGGATGAGATGTCATCGAATTTTATCAAGATGCAGATGAAATTGGAGTCAAAAGAAGAGGAGTATAAGGCAGCCTTGGAAGCGGCAAAAGCTGAAGCCTTTGAAGAGGGGAAAGAAGCAGGGATGAAAGAGGCTGAGCAGATGGTGCAAGCTGAGCATACAAACCTGATGCAACAGTTTTCGGCTTCGGTTCAGACCCTGGATCAAAGTACTAAAGAGTTCGCAAACTCTATCGAAGGGATTAAAGAGGAATTGATCCATGCTGCTCTGGATATTGCAAAAGAGGTGATTCTTGTAGAGACCTCGGAGCACGGCAATGTGATCGCTACAACTTTGGCAAATGATCTGATCGCTCAGATACAGACATCGGCGGCGGTGACGATCAAGGTGAATCCACAGGACAAAGTCGCGATCGAACAAAGCCTAGGCACCCTGGAGAATGTTCGTATTATTTCAGATAATGCGGTCAGTATGGGTGGAGTAGTGATCCTGAGTGATGCCGGCAATATTGACGGTGATATCATGAAGCGGTATGAACGTGTGAAAAATGCGGCTTTAAACAAGTAAACAATAGAAAGATATAAACAATTTTATGAAAAAAATTAATGAGATGAGTGTAGACGAGCGAAGTAGGCTCTGTCAAGATATCCGTGAACGTATTTTAGAGGTCGTAAGTAAGAATGGCGGACACTTGAGTTCGACCTTGGGCGCTACCGAACTGATCGTTGCGATGCATGCGGTATTTGATGTTGAAAAAGACCCGTTTATTTTTGATGTATCGCATCAGGCTTATGCCCATAAACTGATAACCGGACGATGGGATGCCTTTGGAAGTCTGCGCCAGTTCAATGGTATTTGCGGATATACCAAGCCAACGGAAAATGAAGCGGATTATTATGTCGCAGGACATTCATCTACATCTATCTCCCTAGGGGTCGGAGCGGCAAAAGCGATTTCCTTAAAGGGCGAAGACAGGGTGCCTGTGATGATGATCGGTGATGGGTCTATGTCGGCCGGTATGGTATATGAGGCCCTTAATGAATTGGGTGAGCGTAAATACCCAATGGTGATCATCTTGAATGACAACGAGATGAGTATTGCAAAACCGATTGGAGCGATCTCCAAGCACCTTTCTCAGGCGATGGCCGGTCCATTCTATCAAAAGCTCAAAGCGAAGACGGAAAAGATATTGGAACACTTCCCTGAAGGCGCGACCTATATGGCCAAGCGCTTTGAGGAGAGTTTCAAACTGATCACACCAGGGCTTATCTTTGAAGAGATGGGAGTCGAGTATATCGGACCGGTTAATGGACATGATCTGGAGTCTTTGATAGAGACACTGACTATAGCTAAGAACCTGGGAAAACCGGTCATTGTCCATGCACAGACTTTAAAGGGCAAGGGGTATCAACTGGCAGAAGGCCATCATGAACACTGGCACGGGGTATCCCCGTTTGATATCTCCGATGGCAAGGCAAGTAAAAAATCTGCCGGCAAAGCAGCGACGAAGATCTACACAGAAAAACTACTGGAGCTTGCACGCAAGGATGAAAAAGTCGTCGGTGTGACGGCAGCGATGCCGAGTGGAACAGGCCTTCGTGAACTTCTAGACGAGTTTCCGGATCGGTTTTGGGATGTCGGGATCGCAGAACAGCACGCTGTTACATCCATGGGGCCATTGGCAAAAGAAGGGTTCAAGCCTTTCTGTACGATCTATTCGACCTTTTTACAGCGCGGATATGATCAGGTGATTCATGATGTCTGTCTGATGGATCTTCCGGTTGTCTTTGCCTTGGATCGAGCGGGAATCGTCGGCGAAGATGGAGAGACCCACCAAGGTGTGTTTGATATTTCCTATCTCAGAGCGATCCCGAATATGACACTTTTTGCTCCGAGTAATGAGAAAGACATGCATGCGGCGATGGAGTTCGCATATCACTATGACAGACCATGTTCCCTGCGCTATCCACGGGGTTCTTTTTTAGATGAGAGTGAAGAAGAGGTTCCTGCCTATGCGTTAGGAAAGTCGGTGCTTTTACAGGAATCGTCAAATGATATCCTTTTTATCGGTTATGGCAATGGAGTAGGGCGTGCGAAGCAGACGGCTGCATTGATGGATGAAGACGTAGCGATACTGGACCTTCGTTTTGTCAAACCGCTGGATATCAATATGTTAAATGAGTGTGCGAAGAAGTATACGCAGTGGTATGTCTTTTCGGACACAGCGAAGATGGGTGGTGTTGCTTCTGCAATTTTAGAAGTCCTCGCTGCAGAGGATATCAAGGGTGTCTCTATCACCTCTTTCGAGTATGAAGATGCTTTTATCACCCATGGGAATACCAAACTTGTGGAAGAGTCATTAGGATTGTTACCTGAACAATTGGTTAAAAAGATCCAAGCTGAACGTTGAGGCCATCTCTAGGTGAGGTGTTGAATGTACACGTCGATGTACTTCTGAAACACGAACTTCAAACCAATCAGTTTGTGTTATACTTCTATCATGAAAAACGACTTACGAAAAAAACTCATCCATGCCATGTTTGAAGCGATATATACCAAGGGATATCATGCTTCCAATCTCAATGAAATCCTTAAAAATGCCGGCATCTCCAAAGGTGGTCTCTATCACCATTTCTCTTCGAAACAGGAATTGACCATCGCCGCTATAGAAGAAGTGTTAGGTGAGGCGATCTTTGAACTTTGGGAAAAGCCGCTTGAAGTAGAAGATAACTATATCAAAAATATCGTCACATGTATTCGTAATTTTTCCCATTTGAGTGAGAGTAAGGATACGCCTTTTGATGTGAAGTATGGATGTCCTTTAAATAACATGATTCAAGAGCTCAGTGTAATTGACGAGGCTTTTTCCGAAGCCTTGCAAAAGGTCTACACCAAATGGCATGCCGTCTTGCAAAAAGCCTTGGAAAATGCGAAGGATTCAGATGAATGCCGCAGTAATTTCAATGCAGAAGACGTGGCACTGTTCATCATTTCTGCCATTGAGGGAGCTATCTCCTCAGCTAAGGTCTTTCAGGATATCTCATATTATAACCGTGCTTCTCAAGAACTCATTGCCTATATCAAAGGTTTGTAGGTATTTACAAACCAAATAGTTTGTGCTATAGTCTTTTTTTGCAAACCAAATAGTTTGTAAGGAGTTCCGATGAAGCTAGAGGTAAATACATATGCCCCAAATATCAGGACGAAAGATTTCTTAGGTAATGTCGTGGACTTGAATGGTCTGCGTGGTCAAAAGGTATTGGTCTCTTTTTTTCGTTTCTCTACCTGTCCTTTTTGTAATCTTCGTATTTATAGACTAAATCAAGAGTATGAGGAGATAGGTCTAAAGATCATTGCTATCTTCGAGTCTTCCAATGAACATTTGAATCAACATCTTTCGCATTACGTACCTAAATTCTCAATCATCTCCGACAGCAGCGGAAAGTATTATAGATTATACGGGGTGGAAAAATCATTCTTTGGTATGCTCAAGGGAATACTTACACGACCTATGGACATCTTTAAGGGCTTAGCTAAGGGAAAGAGCCCTTTATGGGGTATTGATGGAAATATCATGCGAATGCCGGCTGAGTTTCTTATTGATGAAGAGGGTGTAATAAAAGAATTGATGTATGCAAAAGATGAGGGTGAACATCTTGATGTTGAGATATTAAAAAGATTTGCATTGAAGACTAAAAAAGAGAAAGATGTGCAAAGGGGCTAAGCCCTTTGTACAGGTGAGATAAGCTAAGGCCTATAGTTCACCTTCGTGTTTTGCAAGGTAGTCTGCAACACCATCAGCTGTCGGTTTCATACCTTCGTCACCTTTGTTCCAACCTGCAGCACATACTTCACCATGCTCGTTAGTGAAAAGCATAGCGTCAACCATACGGATCATCTCATCGATGTTACGTCCAAGTGGAAGGTCATTGATTACTGCGTGACGGATAGTACCATCTTTGTCGATTAGGAATGAACCACGTAGTGCAACACCACCATCTAAAAGTACATCGTACGCTTTAGAAATCTCTTTTGTAAGGTCAGCTACTAGTGGATATTTGATTTGACCGATACCACCTTCGTTTACTGGAGTGTTTTTCCAAGCAAAGTGAGAGAATTGTGAATCAACAGAAACACCGATTACATTGATACCACGATCTTTGAACTCTTGAAGTCTGTGATCAAAAGCAATGATCTCAGAAGGACATACGAAAGTAAAGTCTAGTGGGTAGAAGTATAAAACTGTACCGTTTTCACCAAAGTTTTCATATAGGTTGAAGTTGTCAACGATTTCATTGTTACCAAGAACTGTTGTTGCTGTAAAGTCTGGAGCTTTTTTTGTTACTAACATTGGGCATTTCCTTATAAATATTTGTGCCGGGATTTTAGCACAAAATTCTAAAGCTATGATGAGCCACATATATAAGTAAGAAAATTTAGATTTTATTAATATAGTAGTGAAAAATGTCAAGGCAAAAGCATTGCGCTATAATGCCGAATGATTTAGATCATTATAGAGTGTCGACATATGGATTTGACGTTAAGTCATACCGATGCTAACCTAACAAATATGGGCTATCGCTCATTTGTTTAAAAAATAAAAAGGAAACTTATCGATGACGAGAGAATATTTATTTACTTCCGAGTCTGTAACGGAGGGACATCCGGATAAGATGGCAGATCAGATATCTGATGCGATTTTAGACTATATTATAGAAAGAGACCTGAGTGCACGCGTCGCCTGTGAGACAATGGTGTCAAACGGTTTTTGTATGATTTCCGGTGAGATGAAGACTACAGCCTATGCACCGATACAGGATATTGCACGAAATGTGATCCGTGAGATCGGCTACACTGATGCCACTTATGGGTTTGATTATAGAGCGGCAGCAGTCCTGAACGGGCTTGGTGAACAGTCCCCTGATATCAATCAAGGGGTTGACCTGGAGAGTGGTGAGATCGGTGCAGGTGATCAGGGGCTAATGTTTGGTTATGCATGTAATGAGACAACGAATCTGATGCCTTTACCTATCGATTTGGCACATAAGCTGACGATGCGTCTTGCAAAAGTGAGAAAGGACGGTATCATCTCATACCTTCGTCCTGACGGCAAGGCGCAGGTAACAGTAAAATATGTTGACGGCAAGCCGATAGGCGTAGATACGGTCGTTGTTTCTACGCAACATGCTCCGGAAGTTTCTCAAGCACAGCTGAAAGAAGATGTGATTGAAGAGGTTATAAAGGCGGTTATTCCAAAGGCTTTGCTGGGAGATGATGTCAAATATCACATCAATCCAACTGGCAAGTTTGTAGTAGGTGGACCTCAGGGGGATGCAGGCTTAACTGGGAGGAAGATCATTGTCGATACCTATGGCGGTTCTTGTCCTCATGGAGGAGGCGCTTTTTCCGGGAAAGATCCAACCAAGGTTGACCGTTCTGCCGCCTATGCTGCCCGGTATATAGCTAAGAACCTGGTTGCTTCCGGGGCGTGTGAACGTGCAACAATTCAGATCTCTTATGCAATCGGTGTTGTACAACCGGTTTCGATCATGGTGAATGCACATGGAACAGCAAAAGTGGAAGAGAAAAAGATAGAGAAATGTGTAAAAGAACTTTTTGATCTGAGCCCAAAAGGTATCATAGATAAGTTAAACTTATTGCGTCCGATTTACAGAAGAACCGCTGCATACGGGCATTTTGGAAGGGACGTTGATCTCTTTACCTGGGAAAGAACAGATAAAGTAGATGAGATAAAAAGTTACTTAGGATTGAATGGCTAAAAAATAAGCAGATATTTTTGCAACATTTATAAAAAAATTCGATATAGTAGCACTTACATTTAAATTAGGAGAAATGATATGGCAGTTATTATTAATGACACATGTATTAACTGTGGCGCTTGTATTGACGAGTGTCCGGTTGAAGCAATCGTTGACGAGGACGATAATCCAACAGGTGAGGAACTTTACTACGTTTACCCAGATAAATGTGTAGAGTGTGTTGATCACCATGATGAGCCAGCGTGTGCTACAGCTTGTCCAACTGAGGGTTGTATTACTTGGGATATGGCATATACACCTGAAAACAAAGAATTCTTTGCTGGTGGAAACTATGTAGATGGTCTAAACTATGTAATGGAAGACGCTGATGCAGTAATGCCATTCCGTTCTGACATCTCAGACGAAGATCGTA
>JBFEXS010000060.1:0-13588 GCA_041562555.1 Sulfurimonadaceae bacterium | reverse complement strand
TGACAGCATCAATACCATCTACACTAATAGATGTATATCCTAAATCATCAAGGATAGATTTGAACAGGCGGTTTTCAAAAGCACTTTTTTTCGCCAATAAGATATCGGCGTCGTATGCAGAAGGTATTGCCGTCTCAACAGCGTCATCGGCATATATGTCATCTTCTTCAATACTTATGGACGGTACCTCTGGCTCCATAATTGGTTCAGGTTCCAAAACAGGTGATTCCTGAATATCCAGACTCAAATCATCCAAGGTGAGATCAACATTGAATTCATCCTCATTGAGCGTGTCATTCATGATCTGATCTTCTACACTTGCTTGAGGAATGAGAACAGGCTCAGGTGTTGGTTCAGGAGCAACTACCGGTTCAGGTGTTACGACTGGTTCAGGTGTAGGCTCTACTTTCGGCTCCTGGTTCGTGATGGCTTTGGCATCAACGATTTTGTGGCCAATAAAGTGGTTTAGAAGTGAGATAATCTCTGAACGGACGAGAGGTTTAGTTGTATACTCATCCATACCTGCACCCATAAAACGTTCACGGTCACCTTTAAGTGCATTTGCAGTCAAAGCGATTATAGGTGTATGCTCAACCTTATAGTCTTCTTCATACTCTAAGATCTCTTGTGTTGCCTCAACTCCATCAAGAACCGGCATCTGAATATCCATAAAGATAACATCAAATTGATTGTTTTTACGTTTTTCAAAAGCCTCGAGGCCATTGTTCGCCAATTGAACGCTCAGACCGATATCTTCAAGGGTACGTTTGATCAGTTTTTGGTTAATCAAGTTGTCTTCTGCAACTAATGCTTTGGCATCAAAACGAGATGTTTTTTCATCGTATTTTCGCTTCTGGATAGTCTTTTGTTTAGATTGATTAAACTCTTCAACATCATGAGACTCGAGTACACTGCGAATCTTTGATGCATTAAGCGGTTCGTACATAACCTTGAACAGACTGAGCTTGAGTGAATCGATTTTCTTCATATAATATGATTTGGTGATCAAGATCATGTGTTCAGGATGATTCGCATACTCATACAGGTCTTCTTCGCTACTATAGTCATAATCAACAAACATCAAGTCATAAGAGATCTTCTGCTCAAGTTTATTGAGTTCATCAATATTTTTGAAGCTCTGATAGGAGACGCCATAAAAATCAAGGTATTCACGTAGATTGGTCTCTTGTACTTTACGTTTGGAGTCTGATTCAAGAATAACAGCATTAATATTTGAATACTGGTTGCGCATTGACTCATTAAGTGTTTCAATCTCTTCAAAGTCAAGTGTAAAGAAGAAGGTTGTACCTTGTCCTGGTTCAGACTCAAGATCAAGCTTACCACCCATAAGTTCAATAAAGCTTGATGAAATGGTAAGACCAAGACCTGTACCACCATATTTACGCGTAATAGAGGAGTCTGCCTGTCCAAAGGCCTCGAAAATTCTGTCTTTCTGTTCTTGTGTAACACCGATACCGCTGTCTTTAACGCTGAAGCGTACACGTGCACGACCAGGTTCTTCACACTCCATCTTGCGGATATCGACAGTAATCGCACCACCGGAGTTAGTAAACTTGACGGCATTTGAAAGAAGATTGATGACAACTTCTTTGATTTTGGTAGGATCCCCTTTAATCGGGTTCTCAAGTTCAGGGTCAATAAAACAGCCAAGATCGATATGTTTTTCGGAAGCACGCACCGCGTATACTTCAACGGCAGATTCGAACTCTTCTTGAGCGTTGAAGACGATCTCTTCGATCTCAAGTTTATTTGATTCGATTTTGGAGAGGTCAAGAATATTATTGATAATTTCAAGAAGGTTTTCTGAAGATTTCTCAATGATATCTACGAACTCGCGTTGCTCATCGTGAAGGGCCGTGTCTTTCAGTAGCTCGGTAAACCCGACAATACCATTGAGTGGTGTACGGATCTCATGTGACATGTTTGCAAGGAACATTGATTTGGCTTCTGAAGCCTCCATCGCAAAGTCTTTATCCTTACGGGTCTGATCAATGATCGTTTCAAGTAGTTGGTAAGCCTGTGCAGTACCCTTAGCGGTATCAAGGTTGATATGTGATGCAATCTCTGATGATGACATATCATCACCCTCATGAGTATCCGTCGCAACACGCTGAAGTACCGTTTCAAGGTTTTTGATGTTTCTTGCGATATCCGTAGAAAGAAGGATACCAAAGATCGCTCCAAGAATAGCAAATGCCCAGATACCAATCGAAATGACAAGGATCTTTAACTGTTCTTGTTTAAACAACTCAGACTCTTCATCCATCGCATTAAGTAGAATCTGTTCTGCTTCGTCTATCAGGTTGATCTTCTCTGAAAGCATGGTAAACCAGATACCTGCTTCTGTCGCGTAAAGTCCATCATTGACAGCTTGCATGATCTCTGCACGTTCAAGGGTAATATCCTCAAAAAGTTCGGCATTGTCTTCATCTTGAAAGAGTGCATTCAAACGCTGTTTCAGATCTTCATTTGTCAAGGCATTATAGTTGATTGCATCGGCCTTACCGATGAGTGTCAGCCATACATTGAGCTCTTCGGAGTCAAACTTGGTCGAACGTGCCAGTGCATAGGTAATGAAGTCACGTTCAGAACCGGTAAACTCTTTTGCCTTTGCCAGAATAAGGTAGGAGGTCGCGATAGATGTGATCTTTTCATCCAGTTCGTAGTTACGAATCTCTTCAAGTTCTTTGATGATAAGTTTTTGTGCGTTTCCGTAGATATCATAGAAGATTTCCTGGAATTCCACATTTTGATTGTCAACAAGTGGACGAACGTCTCTAATCGTAGAATAGTTGGATTCAATACTTTTTACACTTCTACAGGCGAAACAGACACCTTCGCCGGAGTGGTTATGTAACTGCTCAGTTGTCTTCAAGTGTGTAATATAAGCTGAAACTTTCTTGTCAACGATTGCACGTTGTGATCTAAGTGATTCAGCGGTTGCCTCTGAACTGTTTCCCATGTACATAACGGTCATACCGCGTTCACGAGAAAGATCCCCGATTAGTTCATTAAGTTTTTTGTTCTCTTCAAGTTTTGACTGTAGTTTGATCGCAGAGTCGTAACCAATATACGAATCATATACATAATAACTTGCAATCCCGATAAGCATAAAAATCGGGAAAAGACTGATCAGCCTAAGTCTGGCTTTAAGACCTATTTGCATTGTTTACCCACCTTATAATTGATCTGCATAAGCTTGCAATGATGCAAGAGCTTGTGCTGTATTGTTAACGTCTTTTTCAGATTGAAGTTCTTTGAGAACCTCAGAGATTTCATTTAGACGTAGATTATCACTCATTCCCTTAAGAAGAGTAGCTGTTTTGTTGATTTCTTGAATGTTACCGCTGGCAATAGCGTTGTCAAAATCACTTTGATGTATACGTACCTGCTCTTTGAAGTCCTGTACAAAATCATTGACAATATCCACAGGGATACCAAGCTCATTGGCACTGCGTTGTGCATCAAAGTTAAGTGCAGGAACGTCAGAAGAAGGTATTGGATCGTTCTGAGATACTTCTACTGAAGGCTCATCCAGTGGTGCACCCAGAAGGTCATCATAAATATCATCGTCGATTGCTACCGGTGTCGGGTCCAGTTCAGGTTCACTCATCACAGGTTCGGATAACTCCGGACTTGCCAAAAGATCATCATAGATATCGTCATCTATGGAAGTCTGCGTCTGTTCAAAACTTGGTTCCGGCTCTGGCTCAGGTGCAGGTTCCGGTGTGGCAAGAAGGTCTGCATATAGGTCATCATCATCCATTGGAGGCATGACATCTTCATCAATAAGCATTGGTCCTTCATCGGGCTGTTTGATTTCAATGGTTGCTGCCGGTTCTTCATCTTGAACAGGAGCTTCAATGACTGGTGCGGCTGGTGCTGCTGCCGGGATTTCTTTACCTTCGAGTCTTGCGATGATCTTGTAGAACTCATTGAGGTTTGGAAGGATTTCCTCACTCTCTTTTGAGGTGTTCACAACACTTAATACATCAAAGGCGTCTTCTACACGAAGGTTCGCCGCGACTCCTTTGAGCTTATGTGAAAGTATCTGTACATTGTCAAAATCACCTGCGTCAACGGAAGCAAAAAGGTCATCATGGAACTCGTGGGCCTGATCGATAAAGTCACCTATGAACTCTTCGATCAGATCAACCGGCAAGCCAAGTTCATTGGCGGCGACACTCGGGTCATATCTATATTCGCCTGATCTGACGAGTTCACTCAGGTGTTCTGAACCCTCACCACTTACATAGTCACCAAGCATCGGAGCTTCGGAAGGTTTTGGTGTTAGGGGCTCTGGGATATCAATCTCTTCAGGTACAGGAACTTCTTCAAAATCGTCATGCATAAGATCATCTGCATTGATGTCCAGAGGTGCATTGATATCCAGGGTACTTGGAGCACCAAACTCGTTTGTAGTCGGAGCGCCAAAAGCATTTTCGCTTGGTAGATCAGGAGAAGATAGTCCCAGATCGATCTCTTGTGGTTCAGGTACTTCCAACGGATCTGGTTCGCTCAGTTCATGGGCATTTTCAAGCTCGAAACTTGGTAGTTCCATATCAGGTTCTGACTCTGTAGGTATACTACTTCCTTGTTCCGGCATCTGTATGTCACTGAGTGATATGTCCAGTTCAGGTCTTTTCTCTTCAACAGCTTTTGCAACAGGAGGAGTAGGTGCTGAGGGAGCGACCTTCGGTGCAGGGGAAGCCTGGATCCCACCTGCAGCAGCCAGGTCTTTGCTCGCTTGAGCATCTTCAGCCCCGGAAAGAGGACGAAGATTCTTGATGTTGATGGCAAAGCCGCTTTCTTCTGAAGTAAAGTGGAACGGTGTGACATGCAACACACAGGAATAGTTCTTTCCTTTGGCATGAATCACTGCTTTGGATTCATCTGACTCACTGTGTAGAATGAAGTCAATCCATGAAAAATTCTTGAAGTTATGGATGTATCCCGGTTTCTTGACGAATAAATCCGCAAAGTCATTGGATTCGTTCTGCAGTTCAGCGATATTTTGAAAGTCTAATGCACTTAGATCATCTTCATCAATACCGATAAACTCTTTTCGTTGGTTGTATAATAGCAATAGCTCCCCTTTTTAGAGTTCTTTTTCTTTCATTTTTCTATAAATTTCAGCTGTTTCTTCAATATCTTTACGTGCAGCAGGTTTGCGCGCAGCGACATAACCTATAATATTGCCGTCAGCATCTTTGGACGGAAGGATTTCCGTTTCGACCCAGTAAAATTTACCATCTTTTCGTAAATTTTTGACTAACCCATGCCAGATTTGACCACCTTGAATCGTACTCCAGACCTTTGCAAATGCTTCTTTTGGCATATCAGGATGACGAATAATGTTATGTGGTTGTCCAACAAGCTCATCGTTAGAGTAACCGGATATTTCACAAAACTTACGGTTGGCATACGTTATGACACCTTTTAAGTCAGTCTCACTTATGATTACACGCCCTTGAAAGAGATACTCTTCATCTAATGCTTCTACTTGTCCCATATAAAACCTTTAAAAAATAGCTATTTATGTAGCTAATCTGCCCATTTAAGCGTAGCTGATGAAACAATATATCATATTTCTCGCAAAATATAACTTATTTGTATAATTTCTTAATTTCGATTGCATCATTTTTTCCCAAAATGAGGCTTATATCCTCTTGTGTAGCATCCTTCAGCGCTTCAAAACTACCGAAGTGATTTAGCAGTTTTTTAAGCTTAGCCGGGCCGATCCCTTTAGTCTGTAAAAGCTTTGAAGCTTTGTCTTGTTTAAGTTTTGTTTTTTGATGAAAGGTGATGGCGTACCGATGTGCTTCATCCCGCATACGTTGTACCCATTGAAGTCGTCTGTCACTGCTGTTTAAAGCAAAACTTTGGGTATGTGTATGCAGGATATCTTTTGCTTTTCCCTTCGCTCTGTGTGCCTTGGCATCGATTTTTTCTTTTGAAATAGCGATGACTTCCAGATTGATTCCTTGAGAGTCTAAGATATCTTTAGCAAGGTGCAGCAAGGTAGTCCCTCCATCTAGGATCCAAAGGTCCGGCAGAGGGTTGGACTCGGCACTTTGAATACGTCGTGTCAAGGTCTCTTTCATTTGTGCATATTCATCCAGGCTTTCAAGATGATATTGACGGTAGCCGCTTTTATTGAAGCCCCCATTCTCAAAACAGATCATGGCGCCTACCGGAGCTGATCCTTGCATATGCGAGTTGTCAAAAACCTCAATACGTTTTGGCTGTACATCTAGCTCACATAGTTCTTGTAGTTTTTGTTCGAGTTCTTCATACATCGGACTCGTCTCTTTCGCATAATTGTTCAATAGCTCCTGGGCGTTGGTCAGAGCCAGTTGAGACAGTTTGGCTTTTGGACCCCGCTGTGCATGGGTGAGTTTGAGTGCTGAAGAGAAGTTCTGTTTAAGATAATCACTGATCTCCTGCATCTCTTCAAATTCATGGGCAACGAGGATCTGTTTTGAGGTAAGCGGAGAAAACTGGTAAAACTCCAGGATAGCACGTTTATACAGTTCATCACGATCAAAACCGTGATTGAGATGGATGAAATTATGTGAAGAGGATATCACTTTGCCATGCCGAACAAACAAACGCAGGACAACGGCTCTTTTCTCATTGGAATCGACAGCAAAAAGGTCCAAATCCTCACTGCTTGCCATGTCCATTTGGGAAATGGTGGTGCTTTTTTTGATTTTTTCGATGCTGTCGCGTAAGAGCGTAGCTTCCTCAAAACGCAAGGCCTCCGCCAGGCTATGCATCTTGATTTCGAGATCCTGACAAAGCTTTTTTTTATCATTGATATAGGCTATTCCCTGATCGATGTATTGAGCATATGCACTGGGTGTGACTTTGGCCTCACATGGTGCGAGGCATTTTTTGATCTGATAGTAGAGGCAGGCTTTTCCTCCTTTGAGACAACTTTTACTTTGAACCAGGGGCAATAATTCATACAGTGCATTGGAGATATCCCGTGCTCCTGTAGAGAAGGGGCCAAAATATTGAATGGATTTATGTGAAAGGACTTTTCGGGTGATCTCAAAACGGGGAAAGGGATCATCCGAATTGATATAAATATAGGGATAGGTCTTGTCATCTCTGAGGAGTATATTATATTTTGGTTTGAGCTGCTTGATAAGGGAGTTCTCTAAAATCAGGGCATCATGTTCACTCTCGACAAGAATGTAATGCATAGAGTGTACTTCATGCAGCATTTTTAGAATACGGCTGCTAAGGTTGGGGTTGATGCCGAACTTCGGTGAAAAGCGAAAATAACTTTTGACACGGGCAAGAAGGTTTTTTGCCTTACCTATATATAGCAGTTTCCCATTCTCATCGAAATAGTGATATACTCCGGCTGTTTTTGGAAGGTTTTTGACCTGTTTAAGCAGGGTTTCGTTAAGTGTTTTCATTAGTTTTAATCAGATCTCGTATCTCTTCGATGATGGAGTGAAGTTTTTCATCGTCAACATGGTTCTCAAATTCCCCATTGGATCGTTCCGAGTAATGAACTTCTTTAGGTTTGTGGGTATGAAACTTTAGTGTTTTTTTATGGGAAACAAAAGCCCTCACATCATATATTTCGAAGTTCTTACAGGAAATTGGCGGCATTTTTTTTAAAGGTGCTTTTATAGAATTTATAATATTATCGAATTCTTGTTTTGCACCCGGGTGATTCAGTGCAAAAAATAGAATGTTATGACGAATATATCCAAATAAAATAAACCGATGTAACCGTGTAGGAAGAAGCTCCTTGACGGCGTTGATGCAGGGTAATCTATCTAAAGGCGAAAAGGCCGATTGAGAGCGAAGATGAGAAACAAGCTGTTGAGAATTTTTCATATCACTATTATAACAGTTTTGATGTTAAGTCTAAATGGATGCGGTTATAAAGCACCTCCATATTATCCTTCTGAAAAGCAGTAAACTAGATAAGAATAAAATCTAGCATTATATATGGACATAAGGCTTTTGCTTTTTGTCGCTATAATTTCAAAAAAGAGTGAGTAATTAAGTTTATGGTCTATGACGTAGTAATTATTGGCGCCGGTGTTGCCGGTCTATATGCCGCGATGAATCTTCCTAAAAATAAGAAAGTACTTATCATCAACAAGAACCATCCGTGGGAGTGTAATACCTATTACGCTCAAGGCGGAGTTGTTACTGCTGTGGATGATGCAGATGAAGCCTCACATATCCAAGATACTATGATCGCCGGTGCGGGACTGTGTGATGAAGAAGCAGTCAGAGTGCTCAGCGAACACAGCAGAGAGGTCGTCGGTGATCTTATCAAGAGAGGTTTCCAATTTGACAAGAACCCTCAAGGTGAACTGCATTATACCAAAGAAGCGGCTCACTCAGCCTCACGTATTCTGCATGCGGGAGGGGATGCGACAGGGCGTTACCTTCACTGCTTTTTACTGGAGAACAACATACACCCTATGCTTGAAGGCGCACAGGTCACGGACCTGCTTATAGATGATGGAAAATGCTACGGTGTCTGTGTCAACTATAGGGACGAGTTAAAGCAGATTTTTGCAAAAAGTGTTGTGATAGCTTCGGGAGGGCTGGGTTCACTCTTCGCCTATCATACGAATGCGTCTACGATCAGTGGGGATCTACAGGGTATCTGTCTGGAAAAGCAGATCGAACTTGAACATATGGAGATGCTGCAGTTTCATCCTACCGTATACGTCAGCTCAAATGCTGCACAAAAACAGTTACTGACTGAGGCATTGCGTGGAGAAGGTGCTAGGTTTGTGGACAAAAATGGTTACGCATTTATGAAAGATTATGATGAACGGGCAGAATTGGCGCCACGCGATATCGTATCTAGAGCGATTTTCGATTATAAGCAGAAAACGGGGCAAGAGGTCTATCTCTCGTTTGAAAACTTTGAACCCGAGTATTTTAATAAGCGTTTTCCCAATATCGCTTCCAAATTGAAATCCGCCGGTTTCAATCTTCCTAAGGATCGCGTACCTATCTCACCTGCCTTTCATTATGCGATCGGGGGTATCAAGACGAATCTGGACGGAGAAGTCCCTAACATAGACAACCTGTATGCTATTGGTGAGGTGGCATCAACGCGGGTACATGGTGCAAACCGTTTGGCCAGTAACTCACTTTTGGAAGGTTTGGTTTTTGCTGCACGTGCGGCTAGAAGAATTGAGTCCAAAAGTGTTACTTATGTGCCAAAAAACTTTCCAATCAGCAAAGATTGTTTACGTTGTGAGGATGATACATATTACAAGAGTGAACTTCGTCGTATAATGTGGAACGATGTAGGGATTGTACGTACGCAAAAAGGACTTCAGGAAGCCCTGGACTTTATTGAGGACACCTTGCATAAGCATATTGGACGTCTTTTGAAGTTGCGATTGTTAACTGCTAAAGAGATAGTGATATCTGCTATAAAGCGAAAGACCTCAATAGGGGTACATTATATGAAGGAGAATGAAGAATGACAAGAGCAGTCGAAGAGACTTTGGATATGGCGTCAGAGCCTATAGGTTGGGCGTTACTGGCAATATTCGTAATTGGATATTATTTTATTGCAGCGGAGGAAAAGTATCATATTAACAAGGCAAAACCGGCCCTGTTTATCGGTACATTGATGTTTATGATTATCGGAGGGTTTTATGCATATAACGGCATTAATATGAAACCTTTTGAGACAGAAATCGCTCATTTGATTTTGGAAATCGCTGAGATCTTTTTCTTTTTATATGTTGCGATGACATTTATCGAAGCGTTGATTGACAGAGGTGTGTTCAATGCTTTAAAAGAGAAGCTGATCGCCAAAGGTTATAGTTATAAAGGTCTGTTCTGGGTAACGGGTGTACTTGCATTCTTTATCTCTCCGGTGGCAGATAACCTGACGACGGCATTGATCCTTTCGACGGTCTTGATCACGATTGACAAGAGTAATAAAGAGTTTTTGGTCCCTGGTGCGATCAATATTGTCGTCGCGGCAAATGCCGGTGGTGCATGGTCTCCTTTCGGAGATATCACGACACTTATGGCATGGACGGCAAACAAGGGGCATTTTGTAGATTTCCTGTACCTGTTCCCGGCTTCTGTTCTGGGATGGTTAGTGACGGCGTACCTGTTGAGTCGCTATGTACCGGAGGGTCATCCCGGTAAAGAGGATGATGCTAAAGCAGAAAGTATCGAGATCCTTAAAGGCGGTAAGGTAATTGTAGCCCTTGGAGTATTTACTATTGCCACGGCAGTCTTCTCAAAACAGGTCATGCATCTTCCTCCAATGTGGGGTATGTTGTTCGGTCTTTCTATCTTGAAGCTTTATGTGTACTTTTTACAGAAGAAGCATCAGGAAGATATGGATATCTATCACTCTATTGCTAAGGTCGAGAATGACACTTTATTGTTTTTCTTTGGTATCTTGGCAGCGGTAGGTGCATTGCACTTTGCAGGCTTCCTTGCGTATGCAGTAAAACTGTATGATATGTTTGACCCGACGGTTGTGAATGTCGGTGTTGGTTTCCTATCGGCAATTGTAGATAATGTTCCGGTTATGTCGGCAGTGTTAAAAGCATCTCCGGATCTTGGTCTGGATCAGTGGCTTCTTGTTACATTGACTGCAGGTATCGGGGGATCATTGATCGCCTTTGGTTCTGCGGCAGGAGTCGGTGTTATGGGTAAACTAAAAGGTATTTATACCTTTGGTGCACATATGCGCCTTTCTTGGACGATCCTAGTCGGTTATGTACTGTCAATTGCCATCTGGTATACACAGTTCGAAGTCCTAGGCCTGTACAACAAACATGAAGTGCACAATAAAAAAGAGGCTCCAAAAGCACACTGTCCTGAGTGTAATACGGAGTTTGAACTTCCAATGGAAGGGGGACACTAGTCTCCTTCCTATCTTCATTGTATTCGGCTTTTATATAGAGCTTTTACTTTCACAAACTTTTAATGATAAATAGAGTATTCTTCTACCACTAGATCACCAAAAGGTATCCCAATTGAAAAATGTAAGCATTATTGTTCTTGATTTCGGTTCGCAATATACACAGTTAATCGCACGTCGTCTACGTGAAGATAAGATCTATTGTGAGATCATTCCTTATCATTCAAGTATAGATGATATTAAAGCGAAAAACCCGCAAGGTATTATTCTTTCAGGCGGTCCTTCTTCTGTTTATAACAAAGACGCCTATGAAGTAGACCAGGGTGTTTATGAGATGGGGATCCCTGTCATGGGTATCTGTTATGGAATGCAGCGCATTGCAGTTGATTTTGGCGGTTCCGTCGTTCGTTCGGATCATCATGAATACGGAAAAGCTGAGTTGACACTTGGTGCCAAATCTGCACTTTTTGAGGATGTCGATGATAACGGGATCGTGTGGATGTCTCACTCTGACCGTGTGGAGACACTTCCTGAAGGTTTCACTCCGATAGCGACTTCGGATAATTCCCCATATGCGGCAATTGCTAATGAAGAGAAGAAAATTTACGCGATGCAGTTCCACCCGGAAGTAAATCATTCTGTTGAGGGGTATCTGATGCTGCGCAATTTTGCGCGTAAGATCTGTGGTGTAACGGAAAAATGGAAGATGGAACATTTTCTAAAAGAACAGATTGCAAAGATCCGTGAGACGGTTGGTGACGGGAAGGTCCTTTGTGGTCTTTCAGGTGGGGTAGACAGCTCAGTCGTTGCTGCCATGCTTTATGAAGCAATCGGTGATCAATTGATCCCTGTATTCGTTGATAACGGACTGTTACGTAAGGGTGAGCGTGAGCAGGTTGAGGAAGTGTTTAAAATCAACCTTAAAACGCCTCTTGTGACTGTAGATGCTGCTGATAATTTCTTAAGTAAGCTTGCTGGGGTGTCTGATCCGGAGAAGAAGCGTCAGATCATAGGGCATACCTTCATTGAAGAGTTTGAAAAAGAAGCGAAGAAACATGATGGTATCAAGTTCTTAGCACAGGGTACACTTTATCCGGATGTCATCGAGTCTATCTCAGTCAATGGTCCATCTGAGGTGATCAAGTCACACCATAATGTAGGGGGCCTTCCGGATTGGATGGATTTTGAGTTGATCGAACCGCTTCGTGAGTTATTTAAGGACGAGGTACGTAAAATCGGTCTTGAACTTGGCCTTCCTGAGTCAATGATCAATCGTCATCCATTCCCTGGACCGGGACTTGCAATCCGTATCATGGGTGATGTGAATGTGCCTGATCTTGACCTGCTTCGTGAAGCCGATGTGATCTTGCTTGATGAATTAAAAGCAAGCGGGTATTATACGAAGACATGGCAAGCCTTTGCAGTACTTCTCAATGTGAAGTCTGTAGGGGTCATGGGAGATAATCGTACATATGACAACACGGTTTGTGTACGTGTTGTTGAAGCTGTTGATGGTATGACGGCGACCTTCGCTCATTTGCCGCATGATCTGTTGGAACGTATCTCACGCAGGATCATCAATGAGGTAGATGGTATTAACCGTGTAGTGTATGATATCTCCTCTAAACCACCGGCAACAATAGAATGGGAGTAGTCTGTGCCTAAGCACAGCTCCATTTTTCTTTTTTCTAAAACTTCTCATCCTGATGTAAACCATATCCCGATATTGTCTTCTTATTATCTTCAGCCCAAGATCGATTTCACCGATTATGATTATGTCATTGCCTCTTCCAAAGAGACACTCTCTGCCCTGGATAAAATAGGGGACTGGAAACACCTTCCCGTTTTGGCTATTTCTCAGGCAACTGCCGCTTTTGCAGAAGCAAAGGGGGCTAAGTTGCTTGACGTGGCCCAAGGAAGCGGGAAGGACATTATTGATATGATCCAAACAAAATATCCCAAACTCAAAGCCTTGTATCCCCATGCCACAATAGTTGCTGTGGATATAGAAACTCAGTTAAAAGAGCGGGGCATTGATATAGATGCGTTTAGCGTATATGAGACACGATGTTCGCATCTTACGGCCGTTGACCTTCCTGAGGATGCCATCTGTATTTTTACCTCTCCATCGGCGGTGAAATGTTTTTTAAAACAGTATCTGTTTCTACCCACATATAAGATCGTTTGCATCGGTGAGACAACCCGTGATTCTTTACCTCAAGGGATTACGGCAATAGTGAGTGAAAAGACCTCTCTGGAGAGCACTGTCGCGTGTGCCAAGTCTCTGCTGTAATAACTCTTTTTTAATCTTTTATTTGTTATAATCTTTCTTAGCCTGGGTGGTGCGACTACTCGCATATCAGGGGGTTCTACATATTCATATAGCGGACGCCGTAAGAGAGTCTGTGTGAAGCATTTTTGTTTGAGGCGATGAGCTTAGAATCTGCTACCTATAGGACACTTTCGTTCTGCTTTATTTCGGCTTTGAGAACCAAAGCATTTCGCGGAACGCCCACCTGGACCCCTAGGGAAGATTATTGATCAGAGCTCATGATTATGAGTTTTAATAAATAATCTGCAAACTAGAACAATAACCTGATCGGAGATAATGATGAATGTAATGATACTTGGTAGCGGTGGGCGCGAATATTCTATTGGCCGTGCTATGAAAGATGA
>JBFEXS010000059.1:0-13712 GCA_041562555.1 Sulfurimonadaceae bacterium | reverse complement strand
GCTGACCTTTCAGATGAAGTTGTAAGTGCAGTAAAAAAGAAAATCGAAGCTGAATAAATAAAAAGGATTCACGATGAGACACCGTCATGGATATAGAAAATTAGGTAGAACTAGTTCACATAGAGCTGCTCTTCTTAAGAATCTTACTATTGCTCTAATCGAGAATGGTAAGATTGAAACTACAGTTGCAAAAGCGAAAGAACTTCGCTCTTATGCAGAAAAGCTTGTTACTGTTGCTCGTACTGGTGAGGCTAATGCTCACCGTGAAGTATTTGCTGCACTACAAAGCAAAGAAGCTACTAAGAAGCTTCTAAATGAAATCGCTCCTCAATATAAAGAGCGTAACGGTGGATATACACGTATTACACGTACACGTATTCGTCGTGGTGATGCTACAACTATGGCATTCATCGAATTCGTTTAGTAGTAATACTAAGCACTCTCCTGAGGGGTTTCCCCTCGGATTCTTCAAACAAACTCCTTTTATAAAAACAATATAGGCATACGTGATGAACAGCAAACTGGCATTTGGAACATATAGAACAGGTCTGGATGATCCTGAACATGAAGCAGCACTAACTCTGGCACTTAAAGAGGGTATTAGACTTATTGATACTTCGACAAACTATATGAACGGGGATGCGGAGCGTTTGATCGCAAAAACACTAGAAGAGGTATACGGTGGACATAAACCGGATGACCTTGAGATCGTGTCCAAATGTGGGTACATACAGGGATCGTTGCTTGATGAGATCAAACAAGCAGACGAGAAAATGATCGATGAACTTGATATTGTAAAGTTTGATGAGAGCTGTTACCACTCCATTCATCCGGGATTTATCAAAGCAGAACTGACGAAGTCGCTGGAACGTTTGAAACTGGAAAAAATAGATTGCTATCTGCTGCATAATCCGGAATATTATCTGATGCATGTGATAAAGGACGAGTCACAACGTGCCGAAGCGCAGATGATCATGCTTGACAGGATCCTTGATGCATTCATGCAGCTGGAGACAGAGGTTAAAGAGGGCCGTATCAGCTCTTACGGTATCAGTTCAAATTCTTTTGCCTTAAGCGAGAATGCCTTGTACTTCCTACCTTATTTCGACCTTGTCTCTCTGGCACAAAAAGCAGCTCTGGAGATGGGTAATGCATATCATCATTTTACGACGCTGCAGATGCCTATCAATCTTCTTGAAAAAGAGGGGCTGGTATGTGCACGCTGGGCCCATGAAAATGGATTGCGTGTTTTAGCGAATCGCCCATTAAACGCCTCAAAAGACAATCTGATGTTTCGACTTGCAAGCCATAAAGAGCCTGGAGACTATTATGCACATCTAAATGAGGCCTTGGGGTTTTTGGAAGATGCAAAAGTGGAATCGATCTTCAACCTGATTAGTGAATTGGACAATTATAAACACCGATTTGGATGGATTGGTGAGTACCAGGCCTTTCTCATGACAAAGATCATACCGCATATCAGACAGGAACTGGTGAAGATTGAAGATGACTATGTTCGAGAGAATGTCTCAACACTGCTGATGGACTTTTTTGTTGTATATGAAGATATGGTATTGTATGAATGTTCCAAGCAGACGAAAAGCATGCTGGAGCATGCCGGTATACAGATCAACGATACCATTGAGAAGACAGCACTTAATGATTTGATACATTGTGCCGATATTGATTACATACTCGTAGGCATGCGAAAAGAGAAATATGTCTACTCGTTCCTTGACTTATAGGGATATATCCTAGCTTAAGCGATTAAACTAGTGCGGTGCTTTATCGCTTATTAAGTGGAATTTGTCTATTTTATCGTTATTATTTTAGATAGATTCTCAAGGATAGATATGATCCCATTTACAGATGAAGAACTTATGGCTCCAGTAACAGGCGTGATCGACAAGGTCCGCCCATCCATCGCCCTTGACGGCGGTGATATTACATTGATAGCTGTAAAGAACGGTGCAGTATACGTACAACTTTTAGGTGCATGTGTTGGATGTGCGAGTAGTGGCAGTACACTTAAATACGGTGTCGAACGTCAACTACGCTTGGATATACATCCTGAACTGACAGTAGTAAACGTACCAATCGGTATGGAAAACAAGATAGACGAACTATAAGATTGCTCAGGCTTAGGCCTTGAAGCGTCAAAGAGGGAGATAAAATGAAAACTTTTAACCAATATAAAACCCTTCAAGCCGCTAATGAAGACTTTTCAAGACAAGAATATGAAAAAGCACTATTAGCGTATGCATTAGTGCTCAAAGAAGACCCAAACAATAAAGAAGCATATAACGGAGCCATACTTGCTGAGATGGCGATGAGCGGTGAAGAAGCTGCTGCAGCACTCTTTGATTATTATGCTGTATTACGCAAAGAAGACAATGAAGACGCGGATGAGATCATGAACGAGATCATCGAAAGTATGGATGGTACTATGGAGACCTTGAACGAACTGCTAGCAGACCCGATCAATGAGAAACTTGAGGGTGAGAATGGTATCTTGTATCATGATTTTAAACTTTTAGTAGAGCAAAACGGTGATTTTAAAGAGACCTTTGAAAATATCATGTTCTCTACCCGTGTGATCATTACGGCAAAAGAAGATTTTATAGACTTTTTAGACAAACTGCTTCATAACGGTTTTAAAGATATGGGGCTTTCGTATTTAGAGACAGCATTGAAAGCCTATCCAAATGACACGAAACTCTCCCAGATCCTAGAAGACATCTCTTGAAAATACAGCTTCCCGATACCCCCTATAAATTTGTGAGTGAAAACTCACAGGAGTGCGATAGCGAGACGGCTTTCGTACTGACTACCCAAAATGAAAAATATCTTGAAAACGCCAAAGCCAAGGGTGCCCATTCTATTGTAAAGGCGGAAGATATTGCCCCGATGTTTGGTGTGAATCACATCAAGATCATTGGGATTACCGGTACGAACGGTAAGACAACGACCGCTGCAGCGATCTATTCAATCCTTCTTGATCTGGGACATAAGGTCGCAATGCAGGGGACGCGCGGTTTTTATATGAATGACGAGATGGTAGAGGGTAAAAGTCTTACGACACCGACGGTGCTAAACACCTATAAGCATATCTATCAGGCAGCAGCAGCGGGATGTGAGTTTTTTATCATGGAGGTCAGCTCCCATGCTATTGTGCAAAAACGTATCGAAGGGATCCCTTTTGCACTGAAGATCCTGACTAACATTACCCAGGATCATTTGGATTACCATAAGACACTCGAAGAGTATATTGATGTGAAGAATAGTTTCTTTGCGGATGACAGTCTAAAACTTATCAACAAAGACGAGAGCAGAGCAAAGTTCAATTTTAAAAACGCCAACTCTTACGGGATAGAAAACCCGGCCACGTATCGGATCATCGCATATACGATGAATGACGGTATCTCTGCGGTCATGCAAAACTTCCAGGCCATCGAGACTTTCAGTACTGACCTTTACGGCTTTTTTAATCTATATAATATGACGGCAGCGGTTGCAGCAGTACACCTGTTGACGGAGCATACCATTCCTGAGATAGCAGAGGTGACGCCAAACTTTGCAGGCGTAAGCGGACGTATGGAGAAGGTAAGCGAGGATCCTTTGGTGATCGTTGATTTTGCCCATACACCGGATGGGATGGAACAGATCCTTAATTCCCTCAAAGAGAAAGAACTTTTAGTCGTATTCGGTGCCGGTGGAGATAGAGACAGGTCCAAACGACCGATCATGGGACGTATCGCATCATCCTATGCCAAGAAAGTCTATGTCACCAGTGATAATCCGAGAAACGAGGATCCGGACCAGATCATCAATGATATCGTTGAGGGTATTGAAGAGAAGCAAAAGGTCGTTATCAACCCTAATCGTAAAATAGCCATTGAACAAGCGATCAAGGATCGAACCGGAAACGAAGCTATCTTGATATTGGGTAAAGGGGACGAGACGTATCAGATTATCTATGATAAAAAATTCCCTTTTGATGATAGAGAGGTCGTCCGGGAACTCCTTCAGATTAACTAGCAGGGATGAAGTAAACGCTGAGACTTTTGCCCAGCTAAGGCAAGACAGTTTAGGAGATCGTATATGGGCCTATGAAAAGTTCAAAGAGGATTATGCCCTCAGTACAGCAGATCATTTTTTATTGAGTTCGTCTACTATCTTTGTAACACACATATCGGATGTAACGTTCAGGGCCGTACGTGCCATGTCCAAGATCCTATCTACCGCTACAATCAGGGCTAAATACTCAATTGGCAATCCGATTTGCTGTAAGATGACTACCATCATGACGAGAGAAGCAGAAGGCAGAGCTGCAACACCGACACTGAGTGCTACAACCGTGATACCCAAGAGGAGCTGATCCCCAAGATTGAGCTCAACGCCCGAGAGGTTGGCGATATATAAGACTGCTATGCTCAAATAGGCTGCCGTACCATCCATGGAAACCGTCGCACCAAGGGGGAGAACAAAGGCTGCACTATCTTTGCTGACCCCTCCTTTTTCTTGAGATACTTTCATACTCACGGGCAGTGTCGCCGCACTTGATGCCGTGGAAAAAGCCATCAGCGGGACTTCTTTAATCGCTTGCAGGTAAGGATAGGGGTTGATCTTCGCAAATATCACCATGACAGCGGGCAGGGTGATCAGACCATGAAAAAGCAAGACGGTAATGACAAGCAGGATATATTTCCAAAGACCGATGATAACGTCGATTCCCTGTTCGGCCACAATGTAACTGATCAAAGAGAAGACGCCAAGCGGGGTGAGGGCGACGACCCATCCGGCAATTTTGAGCATGGCTGTACTGATCGCAGTAAAAAAGTTGAGCATACTCTCTTGATGTTCTTCTTTTAGATAGAGACTGGCAATACTCAAAAAGATCGCAAAGACGATCACCTGCATCATATTTCCGCCGGCAAGTGCATGGAAGATATTAGTAGGGATAAAGCTAAGAAACATTGCCTGGAGTGAGAAAGGTGCTACTTCTTGTGCTTTTGCATATTCAAGGCCTTCCGAGGAGACGACTTCCCCGATAGGAAAAAGATTGATAGCAATGATCGCCAAAGCCACGGAGGCAGCTGTCGTCAAAAGATAAAGGCCAATGGTTTTCAGACCGATCTTCTTCAGTTGATCAAGTGACCCTAATCCGGCAATGGCAACATAGATCGAGGCAAATACCAAGGGCACAACCAACATCTTCAAGAGGCTGACAAAGGCTTTTCCGATAACTTCTTGTTTGAGTGCAAGTTCCGGAAGGAACATGCCAAAAGCAATCCCCAATATAATACCCAGTACAACAAGTGTATTGGTAGTAAAATATTTTTGTAATGTTATCGCCATGAAGAAAAAACCCTCTGTTAAATGGAGAAAAGTATACCGATATTAGCTTTAAGGGGCTTGATTTTAGCTTGCTTTTACGCAAGTGAAGGCAGAATACATGCTATGACAGAACAGACAAAAAAGATTGGTTTATCGTTGATGTTGGCAATTTTGGCATTTGTACTGATGTTTGCCTTTTTTACCTTGCAACAGTCGCTTCTTGTCGCTTCTATTACTTTAATGGTGACCTTATGGACAAATGAGGGCTTGCCTCTGGCCGTTGTCTCCTTGTTGCCCATAGTCATCTTTCCGGCCAGTGGTATATTAACGACAAAGGCTGCCACACTCAACTATGCCAATCCTATCATCTACCTTTTCTTTGGCGGGTTTCTGATTGCGATTGCCGTGGAAAAGACGGGGCTTCATAAGTGGATGGCTAATAAGATGCTGACGCTTTTCCCCAGCAGTGCAAGGGGGATCATTTTTGCCCTTATGATCACTTCGGGGCTTCTCTCTTCAGTGCTCTCGAATACGACGACGACACTGCTTTTATTACCCATTGCTCTTTTTTTGACAGAGGATGTGAAACTGAAGTTACGTTTTGCATTGGGAATCGCTTATGGTGCTAGCATCGGGGGGATATTAACACCCATCGGTACACCTCCTAACCTTATCTTGCTCGGGATCATGCAGGAAATGGGAATTGAAAGTATCCCTTTCGTGCAATGGATGTGGATGACTGCACCCCTGGTCTTTTGTATGTTTATTGTTGTGGGAATGATTTTGGGATTGGGATTGCAAAACGTTGCTTTGGAGGCAGATCTGAGTACGCCGAGATTGAGCGGTGAGCAGAAAAAGGTGCTATTCATACTATTCGCTTTGATTAGTATACTCTTTGTCAATGCTCCGATTAAACCCTATTACAACGGTTTGGGACTGAGTGAAGCAGGTATTCTTCTTGGTGCCGGATTGATGCTGTTTGTACCGCCTTTTTCTATTTTGGATTGGATGAGGGATAAAGAACAGATCCCCTATCGCATCATGTTTCTCTTTGGGGCGGGGTTTGCGATTGCTGCAGGGTTTACACAAACAGGTCTGGCTGCAGAGATCGCTTCGGACCTGATGAGATTGGCGAGTCTTCCGATGATCGTTTTTTTGTTTATTGTGGCAACAATGGTCACCTTTACCACGGAAGTGACGAGTAATACGGCACTTATATCTATTATGCTTCCGATTTTGTATGAGGTGGTAAGCAAGGCTGGTCTGGATGTTCGGCTTTTTATGATGGTAGCAACCGTGTGTGCTTCCTATGCCTTTATGTTGCCTATTGCCACTCCGCCAAATGCGATTGCGATGAGTACGGGAGTGGTCAGTGTCAGGACGATGGCAAGTTTTGGCGTCATCTTTAATATCATAGGGATACTATTGATCGTGACGATTGCAGCGGTTTTTTGGAAAGGTGTTATTTAAGAGGAGTATTTCCTCTTAAAAGTGAATATTGATTCCAAGATAGGGATAGGAAGAACTGTCAGAAGTTTCTATAGTCTGACCCAATAACTGTACGTCGGTCCAAGCACGATACTTGAAGTCGATCCCTGCTGTCAGTTCAAGGGTCTCATTGATGGCAAACAGGACTCCTGTGCCTAGTTTAAGGCCAAGGTTATTGATGGTGTCCTCATTGTAGCCCTTAACGCTCATGGACCCGTAACTGACTCCTCCCAGGATGTAAAGTGAGAAGCTGTCACTCAGCTCAAAAGCCTTTATGACATCGGCACCAAGTTCAACAAGATCACCGTCGTTTCCTGTCAGGCTAAAGATGTTGTCATCGATGTTCTCAACAGACAGATGCCCCTGTACCCTCCAGTTGTCCTCGGCACGTGTACCCATCTTTAGACGAAAGCCCTTGCTTTTTGTGTCATGGTCGATACTGGTGTTGAAACTGGTATTCTGAAATGTATAGGATAGGTCCGCATTAAAAAGGTCTACACCAAAATAGAGTCCGGATTTCTCAGAAGATGAAATCTCTTCCATGGGTTCCATCTCTTCTACTTCTTGGGCATAAAGCGCACCCGTAAGTGCAAGCAGTGTCAGTAACAGTTTTATTCTCATGATATCTCCTTAGGTAGTAAAATACTTGTGTGCATCTGTATAGATCTCTTCTGTGTTTAACAGCTTTCGGTTCGGAAACTGATTACGGTTAAAGGTCTGTTGTTTTTTAGCCAGTTGGGCTGTATGGGTGATAATGTTTTCTCCCATCTCTTCCAGGGAACATCTTCCATCAAGATAGTCATATACTTCGATGATACCGATGGCTTTCAGGGCATTTGGTGAACGGGTGTATCGGTACTCAAGATCGCAGACTTCGTCGATCAGACCCATATCGATCATTTTCCGGGTACGCAGGATGATACGTTCTTTGAGGTAGATCCTATCCACATCGATCTCGTAGATAGGCAGGTCTGAGATGACAGGTTTGGCAGGATGGAGCCTGAAGTATTCCGTCGGGCTCAGGCCGGTCTCTATGTAGATTAGCAGCATCTTCTCAATACGGTAGCGGTCGGTGGGCTCTATTCCTTGCATATGCTCTTGATCCGCTTGCACAAGCAGTTGATATGCCTTTGGAAGGTCATGTAATAGGGTTTTGACCTTCTCTATCGTCTCGTGGGAATAGTCGGGGATTGGAGAGAGCCCTTGAAGCAGTGTGCGCAGATAAAAGCTGCTTCCTCCCACGATGACAAGGTTCTTCTTCTCATCTTCACACCGTTGTTTGAGTTTGAGGTATTCCTGTATAAAGATACTAACAGAGAACTCCTCATAGGGTCGGATGAGGTCTATTCCGAAGTGTTTGACGGTAGCGAGTTCTTCTTTGGAAGGTTTGGCGGAGGCGATATCAATCTCTTTATATAAAGAGAGGGAATCCAGGGAAAGGATGTAAGCATCATACTCCAAGGCAAGTCGCAGGGCGAGGTCACTTTTCCCCGAAGCAGTAGGTCCGATGAGCGCAATTTCTTTCATAGATGAGATTTTAGCATATCTAAGGTCGTATATTTAAAAGAGTGAGTGAGTAAAAAATGTTATTTAAAGTTTTAGAATATATACTATTAGGCAAAATATGGTTTGTATTAAGGAGAAAAGATGGAAGATCATCAAAGTGATATCGAGGCATTTAAAGCTCAGTCTAAAGCGCGTGCCGAAGCGAATAGTGATGGTTCAGGCGAACTAAGCAGCGATTATGAAGCACGAATGCTCGAGGCCTTTGTTGGCAAACCGGATAATCCTGAAAAGGGATTTTGGTATGCCAATGCTTTTTCAAAATACAATGTCAATGGTGTTGATACCATGAAATGGAATTGGTCCTGGTGGGCATTCTTTGGTGGAGTGCTTTTTCTACTGTACCGTAAGGCTTATGCTGCGGCGGGAGGCCTTTTTCTCATGGGCTTGGCCGCTTCATTTTTCCCCGGAGCAGGTTTGATCATCAATATCCTGGCCGGGGGGTTCTCTACTTATTTTGTGTATAAGACATATCAAACGAAGAAACAGCAGATCGAGGCAGCGGTACAAGATGAGAATCAACGTATTGGAATGATGCAGCAGCTGGGTGGCTACAATGCCTGGGCGGCTTGGATACTCCCTGTCATTGTTCTATTGGGTATTATCGCTGCAGTTGCTATCCCCAAAGCAGCGAGCATAAGCGATGACGCCGCACAGTATGAATATCAGATGCAACCAGAATATGGAAATACCAACCAGGGGTATTGAATATGTCAAATAAATATGCACCTGTAGATGACTATGAATATCGTATGATCGAGGCTTATATCGATAAGCCCGAGGTCACACAATGGTATGTAAACGCTTTTAAAAAGTATAATATCAATGGTGTGGATGTCATCAAATGGAATTGGTCCTGGTGGGCGTTCTTCGGTTCGTTCTTCTATCTTCTGTATCGTAAGGCTTATCTAGCTGCAGTCGTCTTGTTTGTGTTGACACTGGTCATAGGGATCATCCCCTTTGGAGGCTTGATCTTATGGGTTTTGACCGGAGGATACGCTCCTTACTTCGTATATAAGAACTATAAAGAGAAAAGAGCTGAGGCGGAGGCCATCATTGACGATGAGCAAAAGCGCATTGAGACGATGCGTCTGGTCGGTGGATATAATGAGTGGGCTATATGGGTAGCGGTCATTATCCATATTTTCATCTGGTTGGCGATCTTCTCTTTTTTGGGCATTTTTTTGACTGCATTGGGATTTGCTGCTAGCAATGGAGCATCTTAAGCAATGTGCGTTTGCCTTGGTCATGGTCTTGAGTCTTCAAGGCTGCTCCTCCCATTTCTTTTTTCCGGATAAGCTTCTCTACCGTACTCCTGATTTTTATCATTTGTCCTATGAAGATGTCTTTTTTGACTCTGATGACGGGACGTCCCTGCATGGATGGCATATCTATCCAAAAGGGACTTCCAAAGGCATGCTGTTTGTCGCCCATGGGAATGCACAAAATCTAAGTTCCCACTTTACCTCTTGGGTTTGGTTGGTGGAGGAGGGATTTGAACTCTTCATCTTTGACTATAGAGCCTATGGGAAAAGTCAGGGAGAAATCGACTTGCAAGGAAGTGTTGATGACACCAAAGCTGCTTTGGATACTGTAGAGAAGCGTTATAGGGGTGATTACGTGGTTTGTGGTCAGTCTTTGGGGGGAACCATGCTGCTCAATGCCTTGGAAGATCGGGACAATGAGCATATCCGTGCCGTTGTCATTGATTCTACCTTTGCCGGATTTGCCGAGATCGCTCAGGAGAAGATGAACAGTATCTGGCTCACCTGGCCGTTTCAATGGATCCCTTTTTTAAGTCTTGAGGGAGGCTACGATGCCATTGAGAAGATAGGTATGGTAGACAAGCCCCTTCTATTGATGCATGGTTCCTTGGACCATGTTATCTCTGCGAATAATTCATGGCAGCTTTTTGAGGCATCAAGGCAGCCCAAAGAGTTTTGGATCGTTAAAGGTGCGGGCCATATACAGGCTTTTGAGAACAGGAATGTCCAAAAGGACTTTCTTGAGTTTATGCGTGACATAGATCGTTTTTACAATCCGGACCTGTCAAGGATGAAGATTTATGAATCGTTTGAAAAAGCGGATGCATCGTGATATAATGGGTGGCAGATGCAATATATGTTAGATGACGGTTGATCATTGTTGAGTATACTGATTGAAAATGTTTGAGGGTTGTTATGTTAAAACTATTGAAGATTAAAAAAGCTAAAAAGATTGATTATAGTGAAGAGATCGAGGAAGCCGTTGAAGAGGTTGATGAGGAGCTTCATCATACCAAAGAAGAGCAGCTTCCTCAGATCAAGCTTTTTATCTCGGTAGATCAGCTTGCAGCCTTGAATGAAACGGATGAAACACGCGAGATACAGGCAAAGATGTTCTTGAACTCAAAAGAACGTCAGCCGTCCGATCCCAAAGTCTTTGATGACTTTCAATTAAAGTTTGAGAAAGCCTATGTCAAGCTTGGGAATGCCAACAATGAATGCCCCCATTGTAAACGTAAATATACCTCTGTACCTGCCGAAGTAAAAAAGTGTTTGGGATGTGGCAGAGGGTTTTACAAGACAAAGCGTCCACAAGACGGTCAGATGGTACTGGTCCGCGAAGAAAATCGTGAGTTGATGGAACTGCAATGGGAAAATATCAAAAAGGCTGAATTGATAGAGAGGATCAATCTTGATGAACTGGAGAAAGTCCGTTTAAAACTCGAGCAGATGGAGAATAAACGTTACTCCCTTTATGATGCCCATTTTCACCTTATTCGACAATACACAGCCAAATCCCTGTTATCAGGGAGGTTTCGTCTATATAGTTCCTTGATCTATTATATGGCAGAACATGATCGGTATAAAAAAGAGTTTGCAAAAGCGTTGATGTACTATTTTTATGTTTTTTATCTGCAGATGAACGGTGCCTCGAATTCTGTCGTATTTGGCGATAAGGTTGGTGTGAACGTTCGTATAATCAAACGTATTGAGAATCTTTTACGCATGATGGATACGACGATCTTGGCCTGTAAGGATTTTTTCACCTATTCGATTCAGCAGGCGACAGCCTTTGAGTTTGAGAACCTGCCGTACAGCATTGATGAGGTATTCGATCACATGACAAAGATGTGCGCCAATGCAGACAGACGAAAAGAAAAAACTGCGGAAAGTGAGGATGAGGCGAAGAAAAAATCCGGACTTTTTTCACGGATAAAACGCTCTTGAAAAGGCCTGGTCGGCATTATTGGGTTTAAGCCCAAATCTGTTACTATTTCGGCAAATTCGAATAGGATTATGCTTTGAACAGATTTGTTTCTTTCGTCAAAAATTTTAATGAGTTGGTGATGTTCCAACACTCTATCTTTTCCCTCCCGTTTATCTTTATAGCGATGATCGTCTCGGCGGATGGCTGGTTTGGCTGGTATCTATTGTTGATGGGTGCTTTGGCAGCGATCACTGCACGTAACTTTGCTATGGGGCTGAACCGATATGCCGATAGGGATATCGATGCTAAGAACCCCCGTACCGCTTCCCGGCCAAGTGTAGATGGACGTATCAGTGCCAATATGATCCTCGGGTTTACGTTGATCAATGGCTTCGCTTTCATCCTGATCGCTTTTTTTATCAACAGTCTCGCCTTTTACCTGTCACTACCAATACTGATCGTGCTGGGTTCCTACTCTTATTTTAAGCGGTTCTCTGTGTTCGCCCATATCATCTTAGGGGTCTCATTGGGGTTGGCTCCTATTGCCGGTGTTGTTGCCGTGGAAGCGGCTATCCCTTTATGGTCAATATATCTGAGTGCAGGAGTACTTTTTTGGGTAGCGGGATTTGATCTGCTCTATTCACTGCAAGATATAGAATTTGATAAGGGTGCAGGATTGCACTCGATCCCTTCACGTTTTGGCGCACGGAATACTTTTAGGCTTGCGATAGTCTTTCATATTTTGACTATCGTGTTTTGGAGCCTGTTTGTCGTCGAAGCTAAATTGGATGTCTTCGCGTATTTCGCCTTGATGTTTTCAGCTTTGATGTTGGGTTATGAGCATTATCTGGTGAATCAGGATTTCAGTAAAATCGATAAGGCTTTTTTTACTGTTAATGGATATTTGGGTATCATATTTATCATTTTAATCATTTTAGACAAGGCATTATGATCATGAATATCCCGCGTTTGGTCACGGCACCCATCTCTATCGTCTTTGACATTGCTGATGAAAGTCTACATGAACGGGAGTACCATTCGCTTTCCGAAGCAGATGATGATGCCATTGGTCAGTGGCTCAAGCTGGCCAAGGCCAGGGGTGAGACCAGTGAGAGTGACCCTATCACCCTGAAACTTTTGGTCGAATTGCATCGAAAGGTAGACAGTCTCGAGCGTCTGATCAAAAATGAAAAACCATCGCGTGTCGGGCTCTCTTATGCAGAGCAGATCGAGAGTATCGGTTTTGGCTTTTTCAAATTGGAGGCTTCTGTCCTGGAAACCTCCCAGCGATATTATGGGCGTATAACGATGCCAACGTATCCTCAGCGTGAGATCGGTATCTTTTTCATAGCAGTGGATAGCGCATTGGCCAAGATCGAACGTATCCATGATAGGGATGAAAAAGAGTGGAGTGCTTATGTGACGGCACGTGAAAGAGTCATGATCCGTGAATTAAAGGGGAGTGAATGAGTACGGAAATCATATTAATAGCCTTTGGAGTGATCCTTTTCGTCGTAATGGTCTACTCCTATATGCGAGACAGCGAGAACTCTCGTCAGATACGCTTTTTGGCAAATACGATGGATAACTTCAATAAACAGCTCTTTGCCCTTGAACGCAAGGTAGAGAAGATTGAATCAGTGATCAAGGCTTCCCACAAACCGGTTAATACGAAAGAGATAGAGGAGAAGATGGAAAAAGAACTCTCCTCCATGGCAGAACCGATCGCCTTTAGTCTGAATGAAATACAAGCTGCCTTTTCGCATTTCAAGACGCAGATGGAATCCCGCCTGGAGCATGTGGAAGACGGCATTAAGTCGATTGCGATGCCAAAGAGTCTCACGGGACTGGACGATCAAAAGATCATCTCCTTGTATAAGCAGGGAATGGATGAAGAAGCGATTGCACGAGAACTTGCACTTTCCAAGGGAGAAGTAGAATTTGCCCTTAAAATATCAAAGATGCAATAAGTCTTATAGTTTCAATATAAACTAAGAAATAAATGGTATAATTTCGGCCTACAAAATAAATTAACCGTTTATTTTTAGAACGTGCGTTCGTAGCTCAGCTGGATAGAGCACCGGTTTGCGGTACCGGCGGTCAGGGGTTCGAATCCCTTCGAGCGCACCATT
>JBFEXS010000058.1:0-13944 GCA_041562555.1 Sulfurimonadaceae bacterium | reverse complement strand
ACCATGTTCTCAAAGCGGAAATAGCGAATGATCTCTTCTTGGTCCATATTTCTGTCAAGAAGCTTTTTTAGCACTTTCTGGTGTTTGTTCGAGTGGAATTCAAACCACTCCTGATAACCCATCATAAGAAGACCTATTTGCCTAAATCCGGCCAGCTGACAGGGTTTCCTTTATTGTCAAAGACAGCTGGGGTCCCCCGTGCGCCAAACTCGTTGGCCAGGACTTGGTTTTCCTGAATCTTTTTGGCAAAGAGCTCATGGATCTGTTGGGTCATGCTGAGTCGTTCAAAGCTCCTGTCTCCATTTGCCATATCCAAGATCGCTTTAGCCTTGGTCTTTTGATCTTTTTGTTTCATGACATGGTAAGACATCTGTGTCGCATTTCGGTGGTTAGAAAGGGGCATGAAAAAGACATAGAGCTTGACCTTTGTCTCAATAGCAGGCCACATGCGCTCAAACTTGACACAATAAGGACATTCCGGATCGGTAAAGACAATGTACTCTTTGCTCCCGCTTCCGTAGACAAGATCCGCATTGTTTCTGATATTCGTCATATCCAACGGTCGTTTGATATTTTCCCCGCTCGTTGCATCAAGGGCTTCACCTAAAAGGACCACTTTTTTGTCCTTGGTGACGTAAGCAGTCGTAAACTGTGTCCCGCGTGGTGATCATATCTCAATTGAGAGTTCATAGATGACACCGTGATCATAGGCTTTAGTGATCTTTATGTGGGGTTGAGCCAGCATTTTTATCGAGGCAAAACTTTTGGGATCAATGTCCTTGGCCAGCAGGGATAGGGCGAGACTGAGTAGAGCGATATAGATTTTCATGGTACTTCCTTTTACGCCATTATAACAATATTTGTTAAGGTTTTCTTTCTGAGAGAAGTCAAGCCTTCCGAGCGCTTCAATGGGCAAAAGCCCTAAAAAGCTTCTTTATACGTTGTAGTACGTTGCATTAGGGTGGTAGACGACTAACGCCGAGGTACTTTGTTCGGGATGTATCTGGAAGGTCTCACTCAGCTCTATCCCGAACTCTTCAGGTCTTAGAAGCTCGAAAAGAGGCCTGTTGAGTTAAAGGTCAGGACAGGCAGGGTAACCAAAAGAGTATCGGGCCCCCTGGTATTTGTTCATACGAACATCCGAAAGTACAGGCTTCTCATCATCACAGATATTAAGATCAAGGCGGACTTGTTTATGTACGATCTCCGCAAGGGCCTCAGCGAGCTCGACACCCAGGCCGTGTACCATATAGTATTCGGTATACTCGCCTCTGTCATAAAGCTCTTTTTCATAAGCACTGAGTTTAGAACCGGCAGACACACAGGTCATCGCCAGGACATCATGACGGTCTCTATGAAAGAAGTCAGAAAGGGCACGGTGAGGTTTTTTACCTTGACGAGGAAAAGAGAAGGTGTGCTTTGCTCTTCCTATTACCTCTTGCAGGTTTTCCCGGTTGATATCGGCCTCGTTGTTCCAACCCTCGCTCTCGTCAAATACGAGGAGCGTATTGTCATCAGAACGCACTGGAAAGTATCCATAGATAGCGGTTGCATCAAATAGCCCTTCATCCAGGAACTGCTGCTTGATACGTTCATAGGCCGGCCAGACTTTCTCTTCGAGCTGTTTTTCATACTCTTCTTTACTCATCCCCTTGGCATTATATCCCCAGCGTTGTTTAAAAAGCATCTTGTGGTTGATCCACTCAAAGGCCAGTTCAAGAGGAAAGTCTTTGCCGACTTCCATTACACGGCGACCCCAAAATGGAGGGGTAGGTACCCGTACGTCTCTTGAAGGCATAGTGAGTTCTTCAAAGGGAGGAATAATAATCTCTTTTTTCACCTGTGTCTCTTGGTCCAGACCCGCATCCCCATGAAGATTGGTGTCAAAGTTACCCGCTTCGATCCTGCTCATGGCTGTGACCCCGTCGAAGGCATCTTTACAATAGAATATCGGCCCGTCATAGGCAGGACGGCAAAAATCATCGATGAAACTTCGTGTCAGGGCCGCTCCACCAAGCAGGATAGGAATGGTGATACCTGCCTCTTTAAGCGTGTCCAGGTTTTCTTTCATCACTTGTGTGGATTTTACCAATAGACCGCTCATACCGATAGCAGAGATGTCCGAATTTTTCAGTTCATCCAAGAACTTGTCCAGCTCGACCTTGATCCCCAGGTTGATAACGTTGAAGCCGTTGTTGGTCAAGATGATATCCACAAGGTTTTTACCCACATCATGCACGTCCCCTTTAACGGTTCCCAGAGCTATGGTAGTGACGCTGGTCTTTTCGGTCTTGGGAAGATACGGATTGAGATGATCCACTGTAGCTTTCATCGTCTCTGCGGATTGCAATACAAAAGGCAGTTGCATCTGTCCTGAGCCGAAGAGCTCACCGACGACTTTCATAGCATCGATCAAAATCTCATTGACGATCTTCTCGGGTCTGATTTTGTGACGCGCTTCTTCAACTAGAGGGATCATACGCTCCTTGTCCCCGTCCATCAGAAGTTTGGCGATCTTTTCCTCATCACTCATGGCGAGATAGGCCTCGTCCACAGCATCGTTGTCTACCGCCTCTTTGGATGAGAAGTGCTCGATAAAGTCAAAAAGTGCCTGACCCTTCTCTTTTTTATCAAAGATAAGGTTATTACAGATATCCTGATCTTCCTGAGAGATCTTGTTGAGAGGAATGATATGTTTGACATTGATGATAACAGAGGTCAGTCCGGCTTTGATACAGTGGTCCAGAAAGATTGAGTTAAGATACGGACGTGCATCCTTGTCCAATCCGAAGGAGATGTTTGAAAGCCCCAATGTCGTTCCCACTTCGGGATGACGTTTGCGAAGTTCACGAATAGCATCGATGGTCTGGATACCTGCATCTCTATACTCTTCATCACCACTACCAAGCGTGAAGGTAAGGACATCAAAGACCAGGTCTTCCGGATTCATCCCATGTACCTGAGTCGCACGCTCATAAATACGCTCTGCTACTTCAAGCTTATGTTCCAGTGTTTTTGCCATAGAGACTTCATCGATCGTCAAACAGACAAGGGATGCTCCATATTTCTTGGCCAGGCCACAGACAAGGTCAAATTTTTCTATCCCGTCTTCGAGGTTGACCGAGTTGATGATCGGTTTTCCTCCGATAAGTTTAAGGGCCTCTTCCAGTGCTGCCGTCTGTGTCGAATCGGGCATGAGGGGAAGTGCTATCTTCTGGGCGTATAAGGACATGACTGAGTTCATGTCTTTGGTCTCATCCCGACCTGCAAATCCTACGGAGACATCAAGGACATGGGCACCGGCACGTACCTGTTGCTGGCCGACAGAGAGAGTCCCTTCATAATCTTCAGCCAAAAGCAGTTCTCTAAAAGCCTTCGAACCGGTTGCATTGGAGCGCTCGCCGATCAAAAGAGGTGCAGGATCCTGCATAAGTGGTACTGTGTTAAAAAGAGAGGCAAGGGATGTAGGTTGTGATCCGACAGCCGGCTTGGGTGTAATATTCTGAACCTTATTCACCATCGCACGGATATGTTGCGGGGTCGTACCACAACATCCACCTAAAAAGCTCACCCCTTCATAAGCTAGGAAGCCCTCTTGTTTTTCGGCAAACTCATCAGGCCCCATCGGGTAGTAAGTATACCCGCCACGGTTTTGCGGAAGCCCCGCATTCGCATGTACGGAGATAGGTTTTCCCCACACCTCAGAAAGCGTTTTGATATGTTTGCTGTATTGTTCCGGCCCGGTCCCACAGTTAAATCCAAGGGAGATGATATCGAAAGGTTCCATGATGGTCGCGATGGTCTGGGCATCTGTTCCGATCAGCATGGTTCCTGCAAGTTCGATTGTTACTGAGACCATAATAGGCAATTGTGTTCCGCGCTCTTTGTTTGCTGCTTCACAGGCGTGTAGAGCCGCCTTGATCTGAAGGGGATCCTGACAGGTTTCAAGCAAGAAGACATCTGTCCCGCCATCGATAAGCGCCAGAGCACACTCGGTATACCCTTTGAGCATCTCATCATAATGGATATGTCCAAGAGAAGGCAGTTTCGTTCCCGGACCAATAGAGCCAAGGACAAAACGGGGATGTTCTGCCGTGGAAAATCTCTCACACTGTTTTTTGACAAGCTCTGCCCCGGCTTTGGCAAGCTCATAGGCTCTGTGTCCGATCTGGTATTCATCAAGGACCCAGTCAAAAGCGCCAAAGGTGTTGGTCGTGATAAAGTCGGCTCCAGCAGTCAAATAGCCTGAGAAGATCTCCTCGAGAATCTCGGGTGCAGTGACATTAAGAAGTTCATTACACCCCTCATTACCTTCCCATTGTTCTTCAGTGATACGATCAGCTCTTTCTTGCAGCTGTGTTCCCATCGCACCGTCAATGATAAGCGGGCGTTGTTGAATTGTTTCTAAAATATAGTGTTTAACAGACATATCATTCTTTTTTAAGATTTTTAAGTGCGACATTTTATCGAATATGAACATAAATAAGTATGAGGCTGAAAGGTTAATTTAATGATACAGAATATTCCCATGGTTTTTTATAGTATGATATGAGAATTGACTTATAAGGGAAGGGTATGCAGGCCTTACATACATTCGTGCAAAACAAGATCTTCAGATCAGCAATTTTACCCCTTGTCTTTATCGAATTACTCCTGATCCTTTTGATCTTCATTTTTGGTTTTGTACAAGAGGAGAAGAATGAAGAACTGATGCAAGAGACAGCTGCACAAAGTTTTGAAGAGGTGGCCCACCAAGTCAGCGAGCGTATGAATGCAAAGATCGAACAGGTGCAAAAAGATGCCAATGCACTCAAACATATGGTCCAAGAGTTTTTTGTTCAGCACAGGTATTATCAAGACCCTGCATTAAGCTTTAAATATCATGAGGGTTTTTTTATACGTGAGCATGAAAAACATGCGACAGTCTATACGACGGACCGAGAAGTTTTACGTGCTCAGGACAGGCAAAACCTTAAAATCTTATCTATGGCGGAGACCCCTTTGCATGCAGTGATGCAACAGTATAAGGGGATGCTTGATTCGGCCTGGATCAACTTGGGAAAACACACCTCACTCTATTATCCGCGTATTGTCGTGGAGGATGAGCTATCACCTGATCTGGACCCAACGCAGCAGTCATATTATTACCAGGCAGATGCACAGCACAATCCTCAAAAAATGACGCGTTTTGTTCCACTTTTTCATGAGCCGTGGGCATTGGCCCACGGACAGATAGGCTCGGTAGTTGCACCGATCTATGTGGCGGATGAGATGAAAGGTGTCTTGGGGATGACGCTCACGGTTGTCAACACGCAAGAGATCAGTGATATTTCCCTGCCTTTTGATGCCTACATCATCTTTGTGGGGAAAGAAGGGCACGTCCTGTTCGCCTCTGATGAGGAGGCTTTTCGCAATGATTTCGGTATTGAATCCTTTGCTTACTTGCACAAGCAGGGAAGGTCCGCGGCATTGACCCCTTTTCATTATGATCCGGATACAAAGAGCAATTTTGTCTTGTTTCAAAAGATGCTTCAGCAGACAGGATTGAACCTTATACTGGTCGCAAAAAAAGACAATATCAACAAAGAGATAAACAAGGTGTATAGACAAACACGCCAATATGGAGTGATCTCTTTGCTCGTGATAGGTCTGATCCATCTGCTTCTATTTCTCTACCTTAAGCGGCGTACACGCTATCTTAGCAAATTCATATCCGGGCCTGTCGTACAGGTGGCCGAGGTGTCACAAAAGCTTTTTGACGAGCAGAAACTGGAATTACAAGAGAGTGACATCTCCGAGTTTGGCATATTGTATCAGAACCTTCATAAAGCCCATGATACACTTTTGGAACGCCTCTATTTTGACACGCAGACAGGTCTTCCCAATGTAAATAAACTTCAGAGGGACATCAAAGAGGGATCGACACTGATATTGATAAGCGTTGACAACTACAAGTTGATCCAAAATATTTACGGCCCAAAGGTCTCATCAGAAGTTTTGATAGAGGTCAGGAACATGTTGGAGGCGTTCCCCCGCTCTGCGATGCGGTTGTATCGCATCTATAATGACACATTTGCATTGTTGTCAGATGCCAAAGTACATTTACAAGATGAATTGGCCTATCTGTATAACAGACTTTCCCTGGCGGATATCCGTTTGGAGTCCTTTGAAATAGCGTTGAACTATTCCCTCTCTTTAGCACTTCCTTGCGCAGAAAGCGAACTGACACTCTTCGCCCGTGCTGATATCGCTCTGGACGAAGCGAAGAAGCAGGAGCATAGAAAATATGTCAGTTTTGATGATGAACAGACAAAAAAAGAGATGTTTTCGAAAAACCAAGCGCGTGCAAAACGGTTCCAGGAGGCACTTAATGAACATCGACTGGTACCGTTTTTTCAACCGATCTATGATATCAAGGCAAAACATGTCAGAAAATTTGAATCTCTGGTACGCATGATTGAGGGAGAAGAGGTGATCACACCCAACTTTTTCTTGGACGTAGCGAAGAAGATGGGAAAACTGACGGATATTACACTCTTGATGTTACGGGGAGTGTTTGAGCAGGCGCAGCGGTATCCTGAGGTAGAATTTTCTATCAATACTTCCTTTGAAGATTTTGAAGAAGCAAACCTGATGAATGATATACGGGCTCTTTTGGACAGTTATCACATCAATGCCCAAAAGATTATCATTGAGATATTGGAGACCGGTCAGTATAAGGATGAATATCATGCAATCTCAACGATTGAGCAGTTGAAAAAGATCGGGTTTAAGATCGCCATTGATGATTTTGGCGCGGGAAACTCAAATTTTGCGCATTTGATGTTGATGCAGGTGGATTATATTAAGATTGACGGGCAGTTTGTCAAAAACCTTGTCAGTGATGAGAAAGGCCGCAATATTACCAAGACGATCCATGCGGTTGCTCATATGGCGGGGGCCTTGAGTGTTGCGGAGTTTGTGACGGATGAAGCTGTTTTCAAAGAAGTCTCAAAGATGGGTATTGATTATGCGCAGGGATATTATATCTGTGAGCCAAGACCGGCTTCACAGATAGATAACATGTTGTCTATCAAGGACTTAGGGGGATCCTTAACAGGGTAATGAATTTTTAGACAGACGGCTGCTTAATATATAGTTATCTACTGATTAGGAAGTAGATAAGGAGGAGTTGTCCATGTTTAGGGAAACAGTTACAATCTATCCGTCTGTAATACAAAGTATAGGAGAAAGCTATCACAAAAATATCACCCATGACCAGGAGTCTTAGACGTTTTTCGCGACTACTTCAAGATGAAGCTGATCTACAGAACGTGACAAATTTTTATAAGGCACGACGTAAGAACCTTCAGCGCCACAATCTGGATAAATATTTGTCCTATATGTTTAAAAATGCCCCGGATACGATTTTGGTCGGTGAAGCCCCGGGATACAACGGATGTCGCTTGACAGGAGTTCCATTTACTTCAGAGGACATTGTCTTTCATGGAGTGTGCGATGGTCAAATGTTAGGCATACATTGTGGATATAAGGCAAGCTCGAAAAAGCCGAAAAAAGAACAGAGTGCGAGTGCGATGTGGTCAGTACTTCAGGAATTTGACCAATTGCCCCTTTTGTGGAATGCCTTTCCTTTTCATCCGCATTATCCCGATAAAACCATGACAAATAGGAAACCTAATGCCAAAGAACTGGAAGTGGGTAAAAAGTACCTGTTTACCCTTATCCATATTTTCAGGATAGAAAGGGTTGTCGCTGTGGGAAACGTTGCATCAGATATTCTGGATAGGATGGGGATAGCACATAGCAAGGTAAGACACCCCTCTTATGGGGGCAAAAAACTTTTTAAAGAACAACTTCGTTATAATCTTCAGCATTAAATCTTGAAGAGGAAATCCGAATGAAAAAATTACTGTTAATGTGTTTATTAAGTGTCAGTTTGTGGTCGAACAGTGTGTATACACAGGAGTTTGATAAACCTATGCAAGAGGTGTATACAAAACTTCTGGGTGCTTTTGACAAGGCGCACCTGATCGTTGTCTCGCAAATCGATATTTTGGGAAAATTCAAAGAAGCTGGCCTGCCTGAAAAGTTCGGCAAGAAATTTAACACCAACAACCTGACCGGTATCAAGGCGATTATCGCATGTAATGGATGGTTCGGAAATGAGGTAGCAAATACAGATCCGAAGATGATGGCATTTTGTCCTATCCGTGTGACCGTTGTCGAAGAGCAGGGAAAGACCTCTGTCATGTATGTCAGACCTACAGTCGCACCCAAAGATTCAGCTGCGTATGCTACACTTGAGAAGCTAGAATCAAAAGTGATCTCAGCCATCAAAAACATAGATTAAAGGACAGGTATGAAATATATAGCGATGACATTGATAGCAATGATAGCGTTAAGTGCATGTACTCCGAAGAAAAATACGCCTACAAAGATGGATGAAAAACGTTATAACCGTCAGATCAATGATGCGCAGCAGAGTGTCAATAATATAGACAACTAAAGGACTTTGTGACTGGACGTATACAAGGCTTCAAAGTCTTCTTTACTCAAAGGAGATGAATGAAGGAACCCTTGAAAGATATCGCAGGCATTGTCATAGAGAAATTGATACTGTTCCTGGGTCTCCACACCTTCTGCGACAACCTTAAGATTGAAGGTTTTTGCCATCGCAAGTATGATTCTTACCATTTGGGTATCTTGTTCGTTATTATCAATCTTGTGTATGAAGGACTGATCGATTTTCAGTTCGTCAATTGGCATTTGTTGCAGATAACTCAGAGAAGAATACCCCGTACCAAAGTCGTCCAGAGAAAACTGTATACCAAGTTTTTTGATAGAGTGCATAATCAAAATAAGCTTGTTCATATCTTCTGCGGGGATCGTCTCGGTTATTTCAAAGATGATTTTTTGATGCAGATGTTCATCCAGATGTTCTCGCAAGAGCGCCTTGATATCAGAGACGAATTCAGGATGAAGAAGTTGGCGCACGCTGATATTAATGGAGAACTGATCAAGTTTTATGCCTTGTCTGTCCCAGGCATTAAAGGTAGTAAAACTCTTTTGTAAGACATATTTCCCCAATTCTAAGATGTAACCTGTTTGTTCGGCGATAGAGATGAAAACCCCCGGTGAAACAAAACCCAAATCATGGTTTTCCCAGCGTGTCAACACTTCACAACCTATAATCTTTTGCGTATCATCCAGCTGAGGTTGGTAATGTAGATATAACTCATGCTCTTTGATCGCAAAATGAAGTTTTTGTTCAATATTCAGATGCCCTTGAACCCGTTTGGACAGGGCATCGTTAAATAGAATGACGTCATCCCGTCCTTTCGCTTTCGCTTCGTACATAGCGATGTCTGCCTCTTTGATGAAGGCATTGGCATTGAGTTTGTTCGGGGTGAGAAGGCTGATGCCGATACTTGCACTCAGATATAAGCGGTGCTCATTGATCTTGTAGGTATCTTTAATACTCTTGAGCAGTTTATTCGCAAGTTTTTGTGCCTGTGCAGTAGCGGAATCACTGTCCTGAAAGTTGTCTCCCAAGATAATGAACTCATCTCCTCCCAGTCTGGCGATAGTATTCGTATGACTGGATGTTTTGTTAAGGCGAAAGGATACTTCCTCCAAAACCTTGTCTCCAATGTCATGTCCGAGGGAATCATTGATCGTTTTAAAATGGTCAAGATCAATCAGCAAGAGATAGGAAAACACCTTTTTGCTTTCCAGAGCATTGATCTTCTTCTGTAAGGCATCAATGAAACTATGTCTGTTTTGCAGTTTGGTCAATTGATCATGGGAAGCCTGATAGTTAGTTCTTTTAAGTAGCTTTTCGGAGCTGTTGGCAGAGTAAAAAAGTACTCCCATAAAGATAAGTGAGAACAAAGAGAGAACATAGGAATAGAGTTCACCGATCAAAAAGAAGTAACCTGAAAGAGGCAACATCAAAATCAGTAATATTGGGGTGAGGGTCCTTCTATCGGCAAAAAGAAGCGTCGTCGCGACGACGGAAGCACCAAGTTCAGTGAAGATGGCAATGTAGTGCATTTTACTTTGGACTTGATCTGAATAAAGCAGAAAGATTAGTGCCCACGATGAAAAGATGAGAAAATAGAAGAGAATGAGCTTCTGGTGCCATTGGATCAGGTCACTATCATCCATAGCAAGATAGTCAAAGTTTTTGTAAAGCTGAAAGCCCCAGGCAGACAGTATGGCGGTAAGAGAGTACCAGATCAATGCAGGCATTACGATGTCGTTTAGCCATCCTAAAAATATATACCCCAGACCTGGGAATAAAGAGAGGCTAATCATGACAAGAATCTGCTTATGCAAGGTTATATAAACATATTTTTGCTGAACATGCATTGTAGAAGGATTCCTTTTCTGGGATTAACTAATAATAACTAAGGCAACGTTAAGAAAGCTTAAAACGGTTTAGTTAGATGATTCAAGTAGAATATATCCTCAGTGCAATATAATAGGAAGCATATAAGTCTGATAAGACAGCTGAGATATTCGTTAATCTTTATGGGATATATTACGAAAAAATTAGGAAATAGATGACAAGTTTTGAGACTAAGGTGTTCCATATTTTATGTGTGGATGATACTCCCATGAATTTGCAGTTGGTGAAAAATGTCCTGGATAAGCATGGGTATAAGGTCACCTTGGTTCAAAGTGGTGCAGAAGCGATTGCCTATCTGAAAGCAAATCATCGTGTAGACCTTATCTTGCTTGATATTATGATGCCGGAGATGGACGGGTATGAGGTCTGTCGTATTTTAAAACAGGGAACTGCACAGATACGAAAGATCCCGGTGATTTTCCTGACGGCTATCACGGATATTGACGGTGTGAGTCAAGGGTTTGAAGTGGGAGGAGTCGATTATCTTGCCAAGCCTTTTAGACCAAAAGAGTTGCTTGCGAGGATAAAGACCCATCTGAAACTCAAGTATTTTGAAGAGCAGAAACTTGAACAGACCGAACTTGAACTCGTCTATATGATGAGTACCTTGGCGGATAAACATTGTGAAGAGACATCGGGTCATGTCGAAAGAGTTTCTGAGTATTCAGAACTCATTGCCAGACTTCTTGGGTATGGGGAAGAGCAGGCTGAACTGATAAAAAAAGCATCGGCGATGCATGATATCGGAAAAGTGACGACGCCCGACCATATCTTGCATAAACCGGGAAAGCATACGCAAGAAGAGTCAATCATAATGAAAGAACATGCCCAGGCTGGGTATGAGATTTTAAAGACATCCAAACTTCCATTGATGCAGATCGCTTCGATCATTGCACATCAGCATCATGAAAAATGGGATGGGACAGGGTATCCACGGGGATTAAAGGGGCAGGAGATACATATTGTAGGTCGGATCGTGGCAGTTGCCGATGTCCTGGATGCATTAAGCTCATCCCGCAAGTATAAAAAAGGTTGGGATCTGGATGAGATCTTTTCATTTTTGAAGTCTCAGAGGGGAAAACATTTTGATCCAAAAATCGTGGATCTTTTTATGGATAACTTTGGACTCTTTTTAGAGATAAGGGATAAATATCAAGAAGAGTTTTTTGGGTGATTGAAACGGTCAGAATAGTATATGGCAAGTACAATCAATATAAGTACGGAGAGCGTGTAGAGAACAAATAAAAGAGTGTTGCTAAAGTGCATGCGGGAACTCCTTGTGTTTATGGAAGTATAAACACAAGAAGTGTGAAAAAAATGGGTTTAGTTCTGTTCTTTGTGCTCTTGTTTTTTAAAAGCGGATATATCTTTTGCATGTTGCTGCATATCCGTAACAATGTCCACTTCATCCACGATTTCAACACCGAGAAGGGTCTCAATCGCATCTTCCAGGGTAACAATCCCGACATATTGTTCGTAATTGTCATGTACAACGAAAAGGTGTTCTTTACGTTTGATAAATTTATCCATAAGATAAAACACCGGCAGGTTTTCAGAGACCCTGAAAGCTGGTTTCATAATTGTTTTGAGAGGTTTGTGGTCTTCTTCGTCCAAAGAGGTTGAGCGCAAGATCTTGCGAGAGAAAACCATCCCGATGATGTTCTCACTGGATTCTTCATATAAAGGAATACGTGAGTAGGTAAAGATCTCTTTTTTCTCCAGAGCTGATTCGATAGACTCGTTTGCATCCAAAGAAAATACAACGGAACGAGGAGTCAGAATGTCTTTGACACGTACCTGTTTGAGTTGAAGCAGGTTTTGGATAAGCATCTCTTCTTTCTCTTCGAGGATACCGCTTTGCTCACCGATCTCTGCCATAGCCGAGATCTCTTCACGGGTCGGTCCATGTCGTTTGTTCTTCTGGATACGCTTTGTGATCTGCGAAGAGATCCATATCAGAGGAAAAAGGATCTTGGTCAAGAGGGTGATCAAGGTGGCAGAAGGTTTTGCCAACTCCCTCCAATAGGTCGCTCCGATGGTCTTTGGGATGATTTCTGAGATATACAGGATCAATAGGGTCAGGATTACGGCAATAATACTCTGCCACTCAGGTCCGTAGAGTTTAATGGCTTCTGCACCAACACCCGCCGCTCCCATAGTGTGCGCAATGGTATTAAGGATCAAAATAGCAGAAATGGCATTGTCAAGATTGCTCTTTAGCGCTTGAAGACGTTTTTTATGAATGGAATTTTCTTCCTGTGAGCCGATGAATGATGGTGTAATTGAAAGCAATACTGCTTCAAGAATAGAACAAATAAATGAGATGAAAAGTGCGATGAAAAGATAAAATAGAAGCAAACCCATTAGGCTTCCTTACTTAAGCGTAAGCTATACAACGAGGGGTCCATAAAAAGTATAACATCCTTGGTTAGTAAAATGAACCAGTATTATACCTTATTTTTATCAATAAAATGATGTATAAAATGTAATCATAAAAAAAAGTTATACAGAGTATATCTGTTTTTTTTAAATATAAAAAAATAGAATGAAATATAAAACGGGTGTTGTTAATGTAAAGGATAGATAGGGAACATTGACCTCCTATATTAATACAAACTTCTAAACCGTGTTAACAATAACATTTCAACTTCTTCTTCTTACTTTTTCGATAAAAATACTTCGTTGTTTTAAAAAGAATATGTTTTATGATAAGGATGAGTATGCAGACTGCGATTTTAGGTGGCGGATGTTTTTGGTGTGTAGAAGCGGTGTTTAGCCGTGCAAAGGGTGTGGTTTCCGCTATTAGCGGATATGCAGGAGGGGAGAACCCCAATCCGACCTATCAACAGATATGTACAGGTACAACGGGACATGCGGAAGTAGTGAAGGTGAGTTTTGATGAGAAGATTATCACCTATGAAGATATACTTGATATCTTCTTTGAGGTTCACGATCCGACGACCCTGAATCAGCAAGGTGCAGACAGAGGTACACAATATCGTTCGGTGGTGTATTACCTGGATGAGGAGCAAAAAGATGCTGTTGAAGCGAAGGTGTTTGAATTACAGAAGTCCCTTGCTGCTCCTGTCGTAACGGAGATCAGTCCTGCGCCGGAATTCTATGAAGCGGAAGGGTATCATCAAGATTATTTGACACATAATCCGCATCAGGGGTATTGTCAGGCAGTAGTCTCACCCAAGGTTCAGAAGTTTATGATGAAATTTCAGCACTTTGTAAAATAGTACTCATTTCATTCATCTGTTACTGTTTTTTGGAGGATTGAAGCCAAAGAGGGAGTCAGGGAAGGTAGTTTACATAATGAATATTAGGAATTTTATAAAATTAATTAGGCTTAAGTTCTATTATAAAGATTAAGTCATAAAGTGATTCATAATTAATATCTTTGGCTTCGGCAGAAGTGTAAAGATAAAATGTGTAGATAATGTGTAAGTTCTCTATAGAAAGGTTGGATTCGTTTATGAAAAGGGAGATAATCGCCGTATTGGACCCTATGTGTTCATGGTGTTGGGGTT
>JBFEXS010000057.1:0-14156 GCA_041562555.1 Sulfurimonadaceae bacterium | reverse complement strand
GATCATAGTAAAACCTTTTTTCATGTTTTACTCCTTTGTATAAAAATTGGGTCACTCTAGTAACCTTACAAGCAGTGTACATCACTTTTACTTATGGAGAACTTAATGTTGTTACCTTAAGAAAACTCCCTGAACAGGGTTAATTCCGGGTTTACTGTTCGTTTACATTTTCTTTAAGGTATTATTGAGCATCTGCTCTGCCTGGAACAGTTCATAATTCTTTTTGACATAGGCCTGAAGCAGTGCCTTGATCTCGTTATTGCCATGCACATTGAAGCTCTCATCAAGGTCTTTTTCCATATATGTAGCGAACGAATCTTCCAGGTCGATATCAAATCGGCTACCGTTGACGGTTAATGTTATCTTTTTACTCATATATCTATCCTAAGGCTTCCTCTATTTTTTTGACGATCTCTTCTATCTCTATATCTTTGGAAGCATTCTCTTCCTCAAGCTTCTGTATTGCCACATCTTTTGCTTCGTTTTGCGCCTTGACACTGACAAGTTCATGGCGTAAAGCCTCATTCTCTTCTTTTAAGGCATCATAACGTGATACCATCGAATCTATTTTACTGTTTAATTGTTCAATTATATTCATCATTATTCTATTTCTCTTCTGATATTAATTGCTATAATTCTAACACTATTTATTCTAAAAGGCAACGTCTTTTTTATTACAAGATGTTCTTATGCATTCAATCCGTCAAAAACAGGACAAAACCGTAATTTCACGGTAAACATGACAGCTATGGTCTGACTTGGCTATAATTTCGCCATTGTAAAACACTTAAGGAGGGTTTAGTGAGTAAAAATGCCTATTTCGAACTTAATTCCGAATATCAACCCTCCGGGGATCAGCCCGAAGCTATTAAAGTACTTACCAATAGTATCCAAGCCAAAAACCGTTATCAGACCCTAGTAGGTGTGACCGGTTCAGGTAAGACCTATACCATGGCGCAGACCATACAGACACTTCAGATGCCGACACTTATCATGACCCACAACAAGACTTTGGCTGCCCAGCTCTATTCCGAGTTCAAGGGCTTCTTCCCTAATAACCATGTTGAATATTTCATCTCCTATTATGACTACTATCAGCCCGAAGCGTATATACCGAGACAAGATCTCTTTATAGAGAAAGATTCCTCGATCAATGAGGAGCTCGAGCGGCTTCGTCTCTCTGCTACTGCCAACCTGCTTTCTTATGATGATGTCATCTGTGTCGCTTCTGTCTCTGCCAATTACGGACTGGGTGACCCGGAAGAGTATGTGAAGATGGTACAGGTCTTAGCCATCGGTGATGAGATCAATCAAAAACAGCTTCTATTGCGTCTGGTCGAGATGGGCTACAGTCGAAACGACAACTTTTTCGATCGCGGGAATATCAGGGTCTCCGGTGATGTCATTGATATCTTTCCAGCCTATCATGAGGAAGAGGCCATTCGGGTCGAGTTTTTTGGGGATGAAGTGGATGCGATCTACAGTATTGACGTCCTCGAAAACAAGAAAATCGAAAGTTTCAACAAGGTGACCGTTTATGCCACCAGTCAATTTGCCGTCGGAAACGAGAAACTGGCTCGCGCCATCAAGCGTATTGAAAAAGAGCTGGATGAACGTCTGAACTACTTTTCAAAAGAAGAAAAAGCCGTTGAATATCAGCGTATAAAACAACGTACGGAATTTGATCTGGAGATGCTAGAAGCCACCGGTATGTGTAAAGGAATAGAGAACTATTCCCGACATCTCACCGACAAAAAAGAGGGGGAAGCACCTTTTACGCTCTTGGACTATTTCGCCCAGCGTCATAAAGAGTACCTAGTCATCGTAGATGAGTCCCATGTATCCCTTCCACAGTTTCGAGGGATGTACGCGGGGGATCGTTCCCGGAAGGAGGTCCTTGTCGAGTATGGTTTTCGTCTGCCTTCTGCTCTGGACAACCGTCCTTTCAAGTTTGATGAGTTTATTAACAAGGCCCCCTATTATCTGTTTGTCTCCGCAACACCCAACGAACTGGAGCTCGAGCTCTCTTCGGAAGTTGCTCATCAGATCATTCGCCCGACCGGTCTACTTGATCCGCTTATTGAGGTCAAAAGTTCAGACAATCAAGTCGAGGATCTACATGATGAGATCAAAAAGATCATTGCCAAAGATGAGCGTGTGCTTGTCACGACTCTGACCAAAAAGATGTCCGAGGCTCTGAGCAAATATCTAGCCGACCTTGGTATTAAGGTGCAGTATATGCACTCCGACATCGATGCGATTGAACGTAACCAAATCATTCGGGGGCTCCGACAGGGAGAGTTCGATGTCCTTATCGGTATCAATCTCCTGCGTGAGGGGCTCGACCTTCCTGAGGTCAGTCTCATCGCTATTCTGGATGCAGACAAAGAGGGTTTTTTACGCTCTGAGACAGCCCTAATCCAGACTATGGGACGTGCCGCAAGAAATGCAGAAGGCCGGGTGATCCTATATGCCAATAAAATCACCAAGTCGATGCAAAATGCGATGGATATTACAATGCAGCGCAGAGAACTCCAGGAAGAGTACAACAAAGCCCATGGTATCACTCCAAAAACGGTCATCCGGAAACTTGATGAGAACCTCAAGCTTGATGACACAGGTGAACTCTACAACAAAAGCAAGAAAGCAGAAAAGATGCCTGCACGTGAACGTAAAAAGTTGCTGGATGAACTCAATGCCAAGATGAAGCAGGCCGCCAAACTACTGGAATTTGAGGAAGCAGCCAGATTACGAGATGAAATTTCTAAAATAAAGAAACTCTAAACACTCTCTACGCTTTAATAGTTTTCATATTATTAACAATATATTCAAGAACTTCTTTAGTATATTTATCCTTTGTTTTTTCTTCTAATATTTTTTGTTTCATGCGATCTCTCAATTCTGGCCCCATATATGAAAATGATTCCAATCCATATTCTTTTAAATATTTATGAAGAATTCTATTCTTTTGTAAATTGCGTGAATTACTAATAAGTTTTACAGCATTTGAAATATAAATCGATGAGCTTTTTCGCAAATAATATAAGCCTTTTGCATTTTGTGAATATGCAGGGTCCTTCACATCCATGTTTGTAATCACTTTATATGACACTTTTAACATATCCAATGCTATTTTTATTTGTATCCCATAAATATGAGCTAATTCATCACTATATTTTTTATTTTCAACACCTTTTTCAGAATACTTATTCAAAATCTTATTGCAAACATTCTGTAGGCTAGCCATATCCCTCATTTGAATAAAGAGATCGACTGCAACTTGTGGTCTACTGAGTGTGGACTCAATAAAATTCCTAAAAATATCCTTCGATTTTTCACTATCTAGCATTGGATAGTCAACATCATCTGGTAAAGCTGCTAAATAGTCATAAAACAGGTTATACTCTTCTAGACTCCAATTATCTTCTATATTAGGCGCACCACTTTTAATTGATTGGGCTACAGTATGGGACCTATCAAAAAAATCGTTTGACACTAAGTACGTTGCAGCTGACAATAATAAGATTAAAAATCCATAAACAAGAACACGTCTCATCATCATTTGACACCCTTTATTTGTGATATTTGAGGGGTATTATATCCAGATATAAGAGACACAAAATAATTTTTGGATATAATGAATGACTTTTTTAACAACCTTTTATGGAATAACTATGCACAATCTAAAAGACCCGAAATATTATATTAACCGCGAACTCTCCTGGTTACAGTTCAATACTCGTGTTCTTCATCAGGCACAAGACGAGTCCAGACCACTTCTTGAGAGACTTAAGTTCCTTGCCATCTACGGAACAAATCTGGATGAGTTCTATATGATCCGTGTTGCCGGGTTGAAAAAACTTTTTACCGCCGGTGTCATTGTCTCCGGAGCAGAAAGACTCACTCCCCTGCAGCAGCTTCGTGAAATACGAAAGTATCTGCATCAGGAAAAACAGGTCGTTGAATACACGCTCATCAATATTTTCAAAGAACTGGAGAAAGAGAACCTTTTTATCAAAGAGTATAAAGAGGTCACACCCAAAGAAAAACGTGAACTCGATGAATATTTTGCAAGTCACATCTATCCAGTAATCGTTCCTATTGCCGTTGATGCAACACATCCCTTCCCGCATCTGAACAATCTAAGTTTTGGATTGATCGTCCAACTAACGGATAACGACACGTCAGAACTCCGCTATGGTTTGGTCCGCATTCCACGTATGCTGCCTCGGTTTATTGAACTGGAGCATGGTATATACGTACCGATCGAAGAGATCGTTGCAGAACATATATCTGAACTATTCCCCGGCTATACGCTCTGTAAATATTCCTCTTTCCGTGTGACAAGAAATGCCGACATCACCATTGAAGAAGAAGAGGCCGATGACTTTATGGAGATTCTTGAAGAGGGGCTTCGCTTGCGTAAACGCGGGGAGATGGTCCGTCTTGAGTTAGGTGCCCATGCAGATGAGGACTTGATCAACTTCTTTAACCGCCATACCAATGTCTTCAAAGAAGATATCTACTATTTTAGTACCTGGCTGAACCTCGGCTCATTATGGCAGATTGTCGGCAATAAAAACTATGCGCATCTTGTATTGCCAACCTATAAGCCACGTAACCTGCCACCGCTTGATTCCAATGAAAACATCTTTTCCGTGCTGGACAAACAAGATGTCGTTCTCTACCACCCTTATGAAAGCTTCGATCCCATCATGAAGCTGATCCAGCAAGCGGCCAAGGACCCGGATGTCTTCGCTATCCGTATGACACTTTATCGTGCCGGTGCGAACTCACCTATCGTCAATGCCCTTACAGCTGCAGCTGAATCAGGTAAACAAGTCACCGTTATGGTTGAGCTCAAAGCACGTTTTGATGAAGAGAACAACCTGATCTGGGCAAAACAGTTGGAACAGTCCGGTGCCCATGTAATCTTTGGTATCAAAGGATTCAAGGTGCATGCGAAAGCTGCCCTGATCACTAAAAAAGTCGGTGACACACTGAAACAATATGCCCACATCGGTACCGGTAACTATAATGCTACCACTGCAAAGATATACACTGATATCTCGTATCTGACTTCAAATGAAACGATCACCAATGATGTCACACGTTTTTTTCATTTTCTTACAGGGTTTTCTAAAAAGGGAAAACTCAACACCCTGTATATGGCACCGACTCAGATGAAACCGAAACTTTTGTCTATGATTCAAAATGAGACGAAGATGAAAGACAAAGGCCACATCATGGTCAAGGTCAACTCTTTGGTGGATGAAGATGTTATTCGTGCCCTTTACAAAGCTTCCCAAGCCGGTGTTAAAGTGGAATTGATCGTTCGAGGAATCTGTTGTCTACGTCCGGGAATCCCCGGACTCAGTGAAAATATTCGCGTGATCTCCATTATTGGAAAATATCTTGAGCATGCCCGTATTTTCTATTTTAAGCATGCGACACCTCAACTTTACATCTCGAGTGCTGACTGGATGCCACGTAATCTTATTCGTCGTATCGAACTATTGACCGGGGTCAATGACGAACGTGCTGCTTCAAAGCTCCTTCAGATCTTGCAGCTGCAATGCAATGACAATGTGCTTGCCTACGAATTGAAGAGTGATGGAGGTTACGTCAAAGTCCCTATGGACAAGACGCGTATCATCAACAACCAGCGCCTGATCGAGACTCACACGGAAAAAAATTACAAGGCATTTAAAAAAGAGAGCCCCAACTACGTCCAGCAGATGGCATCGCGCCTGTATAAAGAGAGCTGAGATGCTCTATCCTTTTAAACAATACTCGCCCCAATCAGGCCAAAACACATGGATAGCCCCCTCTGCCGATATTGTCGGAAATGTCACCATGGGGGAAGATGTTTCGATCTGGTTTGGTTGTGTCGTACGAGGGGATGTACATTACATCACGATCGGAGATCGTACCAATATCCAGGATCTCAGCATGATCCATGTCACTCACTATAAACGAGAAGACATGAGTGACGGGAATCCCACCGTCATTGGTAACGACGTTACCATAGGTCATAGAGTCATGCTTCACGGATGTACGATCGAAGATGCTTGTTTGATCGGTATGAGTGCTACGATATTAGATGGTGCAGTGATCGGCAAAGAGTCCATCGTCGGTGCAGGTGCTTTGGTGACCAAAAACAAGGTTTTCCCTCCCCGCTCACTGATCATGGGTACTCCCGCCAAGCTGGTACGTGAACTCACTGAAGAGGAAGTACTTGAGCTCTATGCGTCCGCCAAACGTTATGTAGCATTTAAAGACGAGTATAAGGACTAAATTGGATCTTTTCTTTATCGCCGATCTTATCGGCATTATTGCCTTTGCGATCAGTGGATACTTGGTCGCTGTTCGAAACAAGTTGGACTTATTGGGCGTACTCGTCGCTTCTTTTCTAACTGCCCTGGGCGGAGGTATTGTACGTGATGTCATCTTAAACACCACACCCTTTACCTTCAGAGAATACTATCCGGCTACGACCGTACTGATCGTATTATTTCTTTCCAGCCTCTTTCAACTCTATAAAAAAGAGGAACTTGAACGTAAGTTTGTCTTTGTTATCTCGGACACTATAGGACTTGTGGCCTTTAGTATCACCGGTGCACTTTTGGCCTTGGAGGCCAACTTCAATATCTTTGGCGTAGTCATTTTGAGTTTTTTAACGGCAGTGGGCGGCGGACTGATCCGCGACACACTTATCAACCAAGTCCCTGCTGTTTTAGTCACGGACTTTTATGGCTCTATCGCTCTTTTAGTCGCCTTGCTTCTCTTTTGCTGTAATAGATATGGATTTTTGAATGAGTTCAGTATTGCTATTATCGCCATTTTGGCTACAAGTTTACGCCTTGTCGCTTACTTTAAACACTGGCGTTTACCGAAGGTCCAAAAATAATTCTGGATTAACCGGTTCACCGTTTAGATAAACACTCCAATGAAGATGGGGACCGGTTGCCCTTCCGGTTGCACCTACCTCAGCTATAAATTCCCCCTGTCGTACCCATTGATCATTCTCGACATATATCTTTGAGAGATGGGAATAAGCAGTGATAAGGCCTTGACCATGGTCGAGTAACAACATGTTACCGTTGTAGAAAAGGTCCCCTAATAGTATTGCTGTTCCGGAAAGCGGTGCTTTTATCTTATCCCCGATCTTGCCACTGAGATCCATCCCCGCATGAGGATTCTTTGCGACCCCGTTAAAAAAACGTTTTCGACCAAAATCTTTTCGCAGTTTTACGTCTAGAGGCTTGATCATCTTAAAATTTTTAATGAAACTTCGGGTATGCCGTGCATAACTTTCACGCTTGAGCCGACTCTCTTTTTCAATACGTTTAAGCGTGTTTTTCGAAGCACGGACATACTCTTTGTTTTTTACCCTGATGTGTTGTACTTCATAGTTCGGCGGGGAAAGTTCAAGAAGATGCAGCTGCAATAGTTTAGAGGTTTTTGAAACCATCCGTATACTTTCAGCTCCCTTATACAGAGAAAAAGGGATCAAGACCAACCAGTCGTTTTTTTGTTTTACTGCAAATACTTTTACCAAGGTGTCATTAATGTAAACATCCGGCCGTTCAGGAAAACGAAGCTTTAATATCCCGCCGGGTGTCAACGACTCTTTTGGAAAATCCTCATACACAACCTGTTTAGTCTGAGGCTTTTGTGTTAACAGGACAGGCTTGCCTTTGTCATCTTCAAAGTCAACAAAAAGGTATATGCAAAGTGAGATACATAAAGTAAGAAATATAAACCTCTTGATACGCTTTCCTTCACGCTATAGGAATATCCCCTACTTCAATCTTCAACGAGTGTTCAAAAGAGATATAGGGACTTAATGAGTAAACAAGCTTTTTAGACAGATCTCATCATGTTCTATAGTCGGCGTTGATCTTGACATATTCATATCCCAGATCACAGCCGTATGCAGTAAACTGACCATCGCCAATACCGATGTCACATGATATAGTGAACTCTGGGCTTTTCATCACTTCAGCAGCTTTGACTTCCATCTCTTTATCAAAAAGAAGATTTCCTTTATCATAGACACAGAGCTCATTAAAAGAGATACTTAACAGTGCTTCTTCACACTCGATTCCACTGGCACCTATCGTTGAAGCGATACGACCCCAGTTAGGGTCTTCTCCAAAGAGTGCCGTCTTCACCAATAGAGAATCCGACAGTGCCTTGGCCGCCTTTTCTGCCTGGGCATTGTCCTTTGCGCCGGTAACAACATACTCTACAAGTTTTGTTGCACCCTCACCATCACGCACCATCTCCAGAGCAAGAAAATGCATGACACGTCTTAAAGCTTCTTTGAACCCTTCCTTATCGAAGAGACCGCTTTTGCGATTTGACAGTAACATAACCGTGTCATTTGTCGATGTATCCCCATCCACACTTGCTGCATTGAACGTCGTCTTTGTCAGTTCATCCAAAAGTTCTTGCATTGTCTTCGCATCTACATCTGCATCCGTAGTTATAAAACAAAGCATCGTTGCCATAGCAGGATTGATCATCCCTGCACCCTTAGCCATAGCACCGATACTGAACTTTCCGCCCTCACACTCTACATCAAAGGCAATACGCTTTGCAAAGGTATCTGTTGTCATGATCGCTTCAGAGGCATTCACCGCTTCTTGACGGCTTAAGTCAAACTGCAGTGCTCCTTCGATGATCTTCTCTTTCGGGAGACGTACACCGATCACGCCGGTAGAAGACATTACCGGGTTTTGCAAGCCATCAAACCTATCGCTGACTTTTGCAAGTATCTCATTGATGTCGTCTATTCCTGCCTGACCTGTCATTGCATTGGCATTTTTGGCATTGATAAGGACAAAATTGGTTTTGAACTCACCAAGAGAACGGAAATGACGGATAGGTGCAGCCGTCATCTTATTCGTTGTAAAAACGGAAGCAATCTCACATGGCGTATCTGAGTAGATGAATGCCAGGTCTTTTGCGCCTTTCGCTTTTAAACCGATTGCTATACCATCCGTATAAAAACCAGATGCTGCACAAACACCTGCTTCGTTAGGGATAATTTTAGACATATTTCAATTCCTCTGGTTTAACACGTTGCTTGATCAGGTTCTTAGTGATGTTGATCCCCTTTTGTGTACCTATCAAGAGTAGTTTTGACTCACTTGTAACCAAAACATCTCCTTTTGGCATAGGTGAGAACTTTCCATCCTTTTTACGGATACCTACCACAGATACATTCGCGATATTACGCAAATGCGTCTCTTTAAGTTTTTTAAGCACGATCCATGAATATTTAGGGATCTCCACCTCTTCCATATCCAAAGGCGTATCAGAACGATACATGAACTCTTCAAGCAGATTCTCCATCTCAGGATGGGCAGCCATGGCTGTGATACGTTGAGCAGTGAGCTTGGTCGGTGTCACGACCGTATTCGCACCAAGTTTCTTCAGCTTTTCCAAGTCAGAGATATTCTCTGCAGAGGTGATAATATTATATGCGACTGGTATCTCATGCTCTTTTTCAAACAGGCGAACCGATGCAATAAGCGCGATATTGTCAGCGATTGAATGCGATAAGGTAATCAAACCCTTTGCTGAACTCAAGTGTGCCTTGAGCATTGCAAGTTCAGTATGCGGTTCTGCTTTGATGTAGTACGGATACTTATACTTAACAGCCAACTCTTCAAGGTTTTCACTTGGATCAATCACCACAAAAGGAATATGGCTCTTTAAAAGCTGCTTGCTGACCTCTATCGTATATTCATTATGATAACAGATAACAAAATGGTTTTTAAGACGTGCGATCTTATACAACATACTGCGTTCCTTTAATATTCGTACCAATTCTCCCTTGTTCAACTCGGATACCATCGTACCTACAGCCAGAGAGAAAACTGCAAAACCTGCAATAATCAATGTAATCGTAAATATACGTCCGGCATCGGAGATTGGTGAGATTTCGCCAAAACCAACTGTCGTAAAAGTTATACCGGTCTGATAAATCGCATCCATAAGCGTAAAATTATCGATCATGACATAACCGATAGTACCGACCATCATGGTAACAACTGTTAAAATTAAAGGTAAACGAAATGCTTTGAAATGCCCGTAAATATTAGGCAATAGAGAGGTATCAGGTTTGGGAGCTGACTCCCAGTGAAGTGCTGCCCGGATCTTACGAAACAGGTTCAATCTATAATCTTATCGACTACGAATTTTTCTTCATTGTACGTAATTCAGATGCTGAGATCTTGATTTTACGAGTTGTTCCATCCTCTAAAGTAACACGGACTGTACGTAGGTTTGGTAAAAAACGTCTTTTTGTTCTGTTCTTTGCGTGAGACACATTGTTCCCAGCCATTGGACCTTTACCACTAATAGCACATTTTCTTGCCATTTGAAGCTCCTTGCTTAAATTAATAGCGCAATAATATCTCCTTTTAGCATAAGATAGGCTTAAGGAGACTCTTTATAGCTTGCTATTTGCCCAAAGCAGGAGGCAAAATCATATTTACTTTTTCATCTTTACATGATAGAATAATCAACATTTATATCCATGGAGAAACGCTTGCTCAAAGAAGAAGAGATCAAAAGATACATTCACTCTATTCCCCCATCTCCAACCGTCCTTAAAAATGTCTTACTTTGTCTACGCGATCAGGAATTAAATAAGGCTGCCCATGAGGCAAATGAGGACCCGGCCTTGAAACTGTATTTACAGAATATTGTCAACAAGCCTATCTTCGGGTTTAAAAATGACATCAAAGAACTTCCGCAGATCTTCAGCGTCCTCGGATTGGCCCAGGCCGAGCAGATCATCTACAACTACATGATCTCCCTTCTTGCCCCAAAAAAGTGGGAGCTTTTCACCTTGGATCAACATACATTCCAAGACCTTCAAGACGCCCTCACCCTCTCATGGAAAAAGATATTGGAGTATAAAGGGATCGAGGACAAGAGTATCCACGCTTCGATCTCTTTGCTCCCCGCCTCGATCATCGTATGTGAAGCACTTTTCAAGGACAAACAAGAAGAAGTCAATCTACTTCGCTCCGTTAAAGAGATCGATTACAACACCATTTTACAACGCTTAAGTGGAATGGACCTTTTTGATCTCTGTCGTAAGATCGCCGAAGCATGGGAGATGCCTCCGATGATCAATAAGATCGTTCACGCCTCCAGTGGAAAGAGTTCAGAAACAGACAAGGAAATTCTGATCTTATCCCAATGGATGCATCTGCTCTTTTTTTATCAACTTTCCCAGGCAAATGCCGTCCAGGCCGGATTAAATGACTTTTTGGACTTTAATATCGAATTTGTTCAAGAGATATACGAAGAGTTTTCTCAACTTATGATGGAAGAGGCTTAAAATGCGCGCTGTCGTAAAAAATAGAATCGGGGTATTTCATCCCCAGGGGTTTCTGGATGGGACAACAGCCCCGTCTTTACTTACAATCGAAGATATTCATGCCACACAAGCCCTTAACGTGGACATGTTGCTTGTATCTTTGAAGAAGGTGATCTTTTTTAACAAGAATGGGCTAAGTGTCTTTATCAAACTTCTTAATGACCTCCACAAAAAATCAGGGATCATCGTTGGTCTTTGCGATTTTGATGATAAAAAATACACCAGTATCATGAAGTTCTATACTACAGATTTAAATTTTTCACTCTTTAGAACCTATGAGATTGCAACCCTTTTCGGTCCGAGTATGAAGGGGAAAAAAGAGAATGAAAAGTCCGTCTTAGTCTGGCATGAAGACCCCTCCCAGCGTTCGGCTTTAGCAATAGAGCTATTTGACCGCGGTCATACGCCTATTGTCGTACAGAATGAAAAAGAGTTTAATGAAAAAAAAGCCCATCAGGACCTTTATAAGGCTGTTATCTACAACACCTATCTTGGCTTATTGGGCTCAAAGATCGCTACTCGAGTAACAGGAAATGCAATCATCTACACCCTTGCAGGTTTTCTGGATACGGAAATAGATGCCAACTTTGACACGACCTATCACGTGAATTCCCTTAATGTCGGATTCACGCTTTTTATCTTTGACGCGTACAAAGTCGTTTCCATGAATGTTCACGCTGTAAACTTTTTTGCCAAGCTTGCCAGTGCAGGGGCTGAATACGGAGCTAATATCTGTATTGTCGGCATGACTTTTGAAAAGACACCTGAGAACTTCAAAAATGATCTTGAGGACGCAGGATTGCTGTTTTTTGAGAAAATGGATGACATTCTAAAAGACAAAGAGCTTTTAAAAGAGCTGGGCGGTTCAGGAGGTGCAAGCAAAAAGAACAAACGTGCCTTGAATAAAGTGCTTGTAAACCAGCTCCCGCGTTTTATCAATGCTACTGTCAATACTATGGAGATGATGACCAATACAAAAGCAGAAAAAAAAGATGTTAAAGTCGAAACGATTCAGATCACTGGTACTGCCGAACGGCTTGCCAGTTCGATTGGATTTTATGGTGACATCGACGGGATGGTCATATTGATATTTCCCCTTACAATCGCAAAGAAGGCCTGTGAACTGCTCCTGGGAGAAAAAACCGACGATCGTGAAGATATCCTGGACACCTTGGCTGAGTTCGTCAATATTATCGCCGGTCGCGTCAAGTCTCTCCTGGCGGAACAAGACATCAGTGTAGATATAACCCTCCCACGCACCTATGACAAGATAGATGAACTTCTGGAGACTGTCGGTGAACGAAAAGGTGTTCAGGTCAATCTGGGATTTGAAAACGACAATTTCACTTTCTTTTTAACGCGATAATATGACTGAGGCACACTTGAATTATGGATAAGATCACACAAAAATCATTAAAGACCCTGCGTGTCATAGTTTTTATCGCCCTTGCATTGATCATTATCTTGGTGATCGTTAAAAAGCTCTTCAGTGAAAAGCAGGAAATTGAATTCAAATCTTTTGAGCACAAAAAAGAATCCACAACCGATGAAAAAGATCAGTATCTGGCTGATCAAAAAGAGAAAGAGAGGTTTATGCTCCTTCCTAGGCCGTAAACTGAAGTTCACACACCGGCTTATGCAAGTAAAAACCTTGCATATAATCAACCCCCAACTCTTTCAGGATTTTTTCTATCTCTTTTGTATGGACATGCTCTGCCACAGTCTTCATACCTAAGGCATGGGCAATATCGATAATCGATTTGGTAATCAGACGTGAATGTTCATTCTTATCCACTTCTTTGATCAATGATGCATCGATCTTCAAGATATCAACCCCCAGTTTCATCAAATATGCATAATTACTATATCCACTTCCAAAATCGTCGATGGCGATTTTGGCACCAAGTTTCTTTACCTGTGTGATAAAGTCATAGATGCGTTCATTGAACTCTATCTCTTCTGTCTCGAGAAACTCAAAGATAACCCTGTCTGCACAATCACAGTTTCGCAAGATATCCAATATATAAAAATAGGTCTCATCATCCATCACATCATCCACAGAGAGGTTGATACTCACACTCTCCTTTCGCTTTAAGAATGTATAGACAGCTTCCTGGACCACACGTTGTGTCAATTGAGGGTAAAAACGTGAACGTTTGGCAATACCCACAAAATTATAGGCCGAGATCTGTTTTCCATGCTCATCTTCCAGACGCATCAAAGTCTCATATTTTTCGATTTCACCGGTTTGAGCATTGATAATCCCCTGGTAGCAGCAGCTTACACTGTCTTCTTTAATCGCTTTCTCGATCAGTTGTATCATCTTATAATTCTTTTCCAGGTCCTCATCCACCGATGAGATTGCATCATAAAAGAGATATGGACGCATGCGTCTTTTTGCCTCTTTAAGCGCCATATCCGCAATAGATATCAATGGTCTTTGTGTGTGGTTTAACGCCGAGATCGCAGCACCAAGAGTAAGGCGTACGGAGAGAACATGTTCCAGACATTCAAGTTTTACATGGTTGAGATAATGTGACAGCATCGTCACATCTTCTCTAAAGTGTTCGACGGAGATCTCTTTTCCTGCCAGTATTGCGAACTCGTCTGCAGAAAGCTTGTAAAGTTGAAGGTGTCGGGTATTGAGTGCATTTTTAATCTCTTTAGCCATCTTTTGCAAAACCAGATCGCCAATGTTCTCACCATAGATCGTATTGATCTCTCTAAACCTGTCAATGTTGATCACCACGAG
>JBFEXS010000056.1:0-14208 GCA_041562555.1 Sulfurimonadaceae bacterium | reverse complement strand
GGAATAATCATGGTAAGCATGAAAGATCTATTAGAATGTGGTGTACACTTTGGTCACCAAACACGTCGTTGGAACCCGAAAATGAAAAAGTACATCTTTGGTGTACGTAAAAACATTTATATCATCGACCTTCAAAAAACATTGCGTTTTTTCCGTGCGACGTATCAGATTGTTGCTGATGAAGCTGCAAAAGGTAAAACAATTATCTTCGTTGGTACAAAGAAACAAGCGCGTACTGCTATTCGCGAAGCAGCGGAAAAATGTGGTATGCCATATGTTGATACACGTTGGTTAGGTGGTATGTTGACGAACTTCCCAACTATGCAAAAATCTATCCGTAAACTTGAAATCATCGAAGAGATGCAAGAAAACGGACAAATCGAACTTCTTACAAAAAAAGAAGCATTGATGCTTGGTCGTGCGAAAGAGAAGCTTGAAGCATACCTTGGTGGTATCCGTCATATGAAAAAACTACCTGACATGATGTTCGTAGTTGACCCGGTTAAAGAACACATCGCAGTTAAAGAAGCACGCAAACTTGGAATCAAAGTTGTTGCTCCTCTAGATACTAACTGTGATCCGGATCTTATTGATTTCCCAATCCCAGGAAATGATGACGCTATCCGTTCAATTCAACTGTTCTGTAAAGAGATGGCTGAAGCGGTAATCGAAGGTAAAGCACAAAACGAAGAACAAGTTGAAGAAGAGGCTCCTGCTTCTGAAGAAGAAGTAGCAGAAGTTGTAGCAGAAGCTAAAGCTGAAGCAGCAGCAGAAGAAGAATCAACAGAGGAAGCATAATCATGGCAGTTACAGCAGCAATGGTAAAGGAGCTTCGTCAGGCAACTGATGCTCCGATGATGGATTGTAAGAAAGCACTGACTGAAAATGGCGGTGATATGGAAAAAGCGACTGAGTGGCTACGTGAGCGTGGTGTTGCAAAGTCTGCTAAAAAAGCTGATCGTGTTGCGGCTGAAGGTTCTGTAGGTCTTAAGATCTCTGCAGATTTCAAAAGAGCTACTTTGGTTGAGGTTAACTCTGAGACTGACTTCGTAGCACAAAACGATGGTTTTAAAGACCTTGTGTCAACAACAGTTTCCCAGGCATTTGAACAAGATTGTGATGATGTTGAAGCTTTACGTTCAACACAGCTTGAAGGTAAAGATTTCTCTGCATACTTTGATGAGACAGTTGCGAAGATCGGTGAGAAGATCGAAGTGCGTCGTATCGCTGCGTTAAGCGGTGGTGACAATGTGGCGGTTAACGGTTATGTTCACTCAAATACACGTATCGGTGTTATCGTTGCAATCGAGTGTGACTCTGCTAAGACTGCTGAGGCACTGGTCCCTGTAGCGAAGCAGGTTGCTATGCACGCATCTGCGATGAAACCGACAACTCTTTCTTATAAAGATTTTGATGCTGAGTATGTTGAAGCAGAGACAAAAGGTCGTATCGAAGCGATTAAAAAAGAGAATGAAGAGCGTGCACGTTTGAAGAAACCATTGATCAACGTTCCTCAGTATATCTCTATGTCACAATTAACAGATGATGTTATGGCACAGGCAGAAGCGGATATCAAAGCAAAACTAAAAGAAGAGGGTAAACCTGAACAGATCTGGGATAAAATCGTTCCTGGTCAAGTAGCACGTTTTATCCAAGATAACACTACTCTTGATAAAGAGCAAGCACTTCTTGATCAGAACTATGTTCTAGATGACAAGATGACAGTGGCTGAAGCGGTTGAAGCAGCCGGTAAAGCAGCTGGTGGTACAGCATCTATCTCTGCTTTCGTTCGTCTTGAAGTAGGTGAAGGTATTGAGAAAAAAGAAGAGGATTTCGCGGCAGAAGTTGCAGCGCAAATGGCGTAACCTTCTAAGGTTCGCATCCTCTTGTGTATTGGCTAAAGCACCGATCGCTTTGCCAATCTCTATTCCTTTCACACTTTTATAAGTATAAACTCCATATAATCACTCAAAATAAACTCTACAAGATAGATCATGCAACTTTTACATGCCAGCAATTTAGCACACGATTTTGATTATCCACTTTTCAGTAATATAAGCTTGTGTCTTGATGCCCATGAATCTATGGCAATCATAGGTGCATCGGGAAGTGGAAAATCGACACTTCTACATATCCTCTCTTCTTTATTACAGCCTAAACAGGGAGAAGTCGAGCTTTTTGGCAAGAATATTTATGGATTGAACAAACAAGAACTTGTCAATTTACGAAGAGATGAGATCGGTATGGTCTTTCAGTCACACTATCTGTTTAAGGGTTTTTCAGGTTATGAGAATCTTGAAGTAGCTGCAAAATTGAGTAATAACGAGATTAATACAGAGTATCTGGAGCAGTTGGGCATCAAGGAGGTCATTCATCAAAAAGTGACTGAACTTTCAGGTGGGCAACAGCAACGGGTTTCTATCGCCCGCGTATTGATGAAACGACCGAAACTGATCTTTGCAGATGAACCTACGGGTAATCTAGATAGCGAGACTGCCATAGATGTGATGAGACTTTTCCATCAGTATATCAAGGAAGAAGATGCTGCAATGGTATTGGTTACGCATGAAGAGTCATTGGCGATGCAGTGCGATCATGTCTATAGATTAACGGACATGGAACTTAACAAAGTCAAGTAGGTCCTAATGGAGGTAATAGAGTTTTTAAGCCCGCAGAATGTTGTTGGTTTTATGCTTCTGTTCTTTCGTTTTGCAGGACTCTTTATCATGGTACCGCTTTTTTCGCATACCAGTATTCCTCCGACCATTAAAACGGCGATCGCTTTTGTCTTTACCGTCTTGTTTTTTGGTGTTATGCCTCCATTACAGATGGAGGTCAATACCACGAATGTCGTGTTGGCAGTCTTAAGTGAGTTTTTACTCGGGTTTTCGGTAGGATTGATGCTGCAGCTTGTGATGAATATCATGACCTTTGCCGGGATACAGATCTCTTTTATCATGGGTTTTTCCATGTCTTCCGTTCTTGACCCTCAAACAGGAATATCGATGCCCATTATCTCGAACATCTTTGCATTGCTTGCATTGATGATCTATCTGGCGTTGGACGGGCATCATGTCGTCTTGCTTTTTGTGAACGAATCTCTGCAGGAGATCACTTTGGGCGGTTTTTTACTCAAGGAAGAACTTTTTAACTACATATTAAAAGCTACAGTCAACATGTTCTTGATTGGCTTCATTGTGGCTTTTCCCATCATAGCACTTTCATTGTTGGCAGACATTATCTTCGGGATGCTTATGAAGACGATGCCTCAATTCAACTTACTTGTTATTGGATTCCCAATTAAGATCATGGTGGCATTCGTAGTCATTATTGCTGCTCTTGCTACATTTATGAATATCTTTTCCAAAGAGATGTATAAAGCCTTTGAAGCACTTCCGATACTTTTTTAATAGGCATCCGATCGTCGCAGAAGTGTTGAGAAAAGCGTTTTGCATGGACCGACTTGAAAAAGTGAGATGGAGTATCCTTCTTTTAGTCTGTTTTGATCAAGCTGGTCATCGATCAGGAAATATTCTTGATCATCAATACAGATAAAAGAGCCCTGCATATTTCTTTCTTTGGAATTCTTTAGCGTATATACATGAATGTTCTCAAAAAGTGCCAAGTGGGTGATCTTATTGTCAGGGGCTAAGGGCTTTTGGGAAATAATGATGGTTTTAACTTCCTTTTTTGCCAGTTGCTTGATACTTTTTACTAAGTCTCTATCATTCAGATACGGGGTGTAGAGGTAAAGCTTTGATCGGGTCTGTTGCACTTTTTTAAGATAACTGCTCATAAGTATCTCAGCATCATCGGGAAGTAAAAATAGCTCTTGTGCGAGTACTAAAACAGGGAAAAAGAGAAAAAGTCTAAGCAAGTTTATTCCTTTTTGTCCACATCTAGAGATTTTTTAGCTAGAATATATCTATTGACAATTATATACTAAAAAAGGCTCTTGCAATGAAGGTACTTCTTATTAATGATAATCCTGTTGTTGGGAAATTGGTTACATTAAGTGCACAAAAGACAGGTGATGAATTGACGACGGCTGCTTCTGTTGAAGAGGTGGAAGAAGGAACATTTGATCTTGTTGTCATAGACGATACCTGTTATGACGAGCATACCTTTGAGACCCTTAACAGTAAGATTTCATTTACACAGAGTTGTTTTATCGGTTCACGCAGTTCTGAGACGCCTTCCGAATTCACCCGTGAACTTAATAAGCCTTTTTTGCCAACGGATTTGGTGGACATATTTGGCGAGATATCATCAAAGGTAACATCATCAACTTCTGATGAACCATTACCTGAAGAGGAAGGACTCATCGAATCATTGGATGAATTGGATATATCCGAAGAGATTGATGAATTTGATGAGGGCAAGACAGAAGATACGAATGAACTTGAGGATCTGGATGATCTGGGCGAAATGATAGACCTGGAAGGTGATTTTGACCTCGAAGATCTGAGCGATGTCGAAAGTACGGATAATGATGTGGATGAAGATGCACTTTCATTAGATGAAGAACCTGATGAGAGTGTTGAAGAAACGGACATTGAAGACCTGGATGAAGAGCTTGCAGGTATCTTGGATGAAGAAGAGGTGAAAGAAGTCAAAGAGCTTTTGGAAGAGGCTGAAGAAGAGCTTGATGATGAGAGCGAAGCAGAGATTTCTGAAGAAGAGATGAATGCACCTTCATTAGCGGATGAGGATACCTTGAGTGAGATCAATGAGGTCTTAGACGAACTTGAGGATGAGCTAGAAGAGAGTGAGGCTCTCGATGAGGTACAAGAGGATGAAGAGGCAGTCTCTTTAGACGATGCTCTCAGTGAAATGGGAATCGGTGAGACCCTTGAAGATGAGAGTCTGGAGTCTCTTATAGATGAGGCATTAGAGGATGAGCTTCTGGTGGAAGATGATGATAAGGCAGGGGAGATTCCTGCTGAAATATCCGAGGATGAGAATGATCTCAGCGATGCAGATCTGGATGCTTTGCTGGAAGAAGATGGTGTCTCTTCCGAATCAGTTACTGAGATGGAAGATGATGACCTTGATTTGGAAGATGAAGAGATAGAAGGGATTGAGGATATCGAAGAAGAGCTTGATGATGCAGACTTGGAAGCATTATTGGCAGAAAACAGTGAAGAGGATGATCTTGATGTCTCATCAGAAGAGGAGGCTGCAGGAGATGAAACAGCTTTAGATGATGGGGATATTCAGGAACTTTTGGATGATAATGATAGTGATCTGGATGAGTCGGACTTGGATGCACTGCTCGAAGAAATAGATACCGATAATACGGAAGATGATGAGTCCGGATTTGAAGGTCTGGATGCACTGTTGGACGAAGCCGAAGCTGATGAAGGAACAGAGGAGGAACTTATAGATACGGATGATTCCTTGAGCGAATCAGATGTAGAAGATGAAGGGTTGGAGAGTCTGTCAGTAGAGGATGATGTGCCATCAGATGAGATAGATGCAGAGGCATCAGAGGAACAACCAGCAGTAGAAGCAGATACACAGAGCATTGAGGATGTGTCAGAAGATATGGATGAGGCATTGGCATTAGAGGATACAGATGAGAGTCTGGATGAAGAGTTTGACCTGGATGCACTGAGTGAGGAGATAGAAGAGGCTCTTGATGAGCTGGATGAAGAAGATCTGCAAAGTGAGCTTGAATTGGGTGATGAGCTTGGGGGCTTGGATGCCGAGTTAAGTTCAATTGATGAAGATGATCTGAAGATCGCTCTGGGAGAAGCGGAGGCAAAACCTGAAGTTGAAGAAGAGCAAGTCGTGGATGAAGAGGACTTGGAAATTCAAGAGGAGATCGATGCCCTTGAATCCAGTATCGAAGAAGACGAAGAGGTGGAATTAAGTGTCGGTCATAGTGAGTATGCTTCCTTGAACGAAGAAGCCTTGCATGAGGCTTTGGGTGAGGGGGATGATCTTATGGAGTCTGAGCATCCTGAACTTGAAGAAGTCGATGACTTTGTAGATGAGGAAGAGGTTTCCAAACAGATACAGGTAGATGCCTCGGATGATGCAAGTATACGTGCATTGGAAGAGTTGATTTCAACACTTAAGCAGGATAATTTCAAGCAAGCGCTTAAAGGCATGACGATGAATGTCAGCATTTCATTTAATGAGAAGGAATAAAAAATTTGAGTAACGGTGCAATTTTAGTTTTATCAGGACCGAGTGGAGCAGGAAAAAGTTCTTTGATTAAAAAGATTGAGAAAGAGATAGGCGCCTATTATTTCTCTATATCGACAACAACACGCCCAATACGTGAGGGAGAGAAAGAAGGTGTCCATTATCATTTTGTCAGTGAAGATGAATTTAAACAAGACATTGAAGACGAGAACTTTTTGGAACATGCTCTGGTTCATGGGAATTATTATGGAACCTCGATTAAACCAGTTAAAGAGGCGCTGAAAAAGGGCGAGATCGTCATCTTTGATATTGATGTCCAAGGGCATGATGCCGTGCAGAATCGTCTGGGTGACATCACGACTTCCGTGTTTATCACAACCCCTTCACTGAAGGAGTTAAAGCACCGTTTGACATCTCGGGGTACAGACTCCCAAGAGGTGATAGATAGACGTATAGAGATGGCGACAAGAGAGGTTCAGCGTATCAGTGAGTATGATTATCTTATTATCAATGATGACCTGGATGAGGCAGCGAAGCAGTTAATAGACATTGCCCATGCGGCACGCTTGAAGATGCCGTCGATCTCGATCAGCGAGTTTATCCGTACTTGGGAAGCGGATGCTTGATCTGGTTATAGGGACTCAGGTAGATGCTATAGGTGACATATTCAGCTCTGTAGTGATGCGAAAAATCTAATAAGTATAGTTACAGCAAGAAAGAGATAAAATACAAGACTATTTTTTTAAAGGAAATAACCATGGGTATGCCTAGTGGAATGGAACTATTATTAATTTTTGGAATTGTTGTACTTCTTTTTGGTGCTAAAAAGATCCCTGATCTTGCAAAAGGTATCGGTAAGGGTATCAAAGACTTCAAGTCCGAGATGAAAGATGATGAGCCGACGACGGTTGCATCTGATGAGCCAAAAAAAGTTGAAAAAACTGAATCTACAGAAGAGACTTCTGCTCCTTCTGAAACTACTAAACAAGCATAGTCTTGAAGCAGCGCGTCCTCGCACTGCTTTCTAGCAGCATCTCACAAAATATTGTTTTAGAAAAACCTCGTGACAGGTCCTTTGGACATTTCGCCACACCGATTGCCTTTGCAATGGCAAAAGAGTTGAAAAAATCTCCAATGATCATTGCAACGGAACTTGTGGATATGTTCAAAGAGGATGCAATGTTCGCTAATGTGGAAGCAGTTAAAGGGTATTTGAACTTTAAGCTCAGTGAAGACTTCTTGAATGAGTATGCCTCATGGGCTCTTGATAATCCACAAGAGTTTGGTAAGGGTGATGGGAAGGAAAAAATCCTTCTTGAATTCGTCTCCGCGAATCCGACAGGTCCTCTGCATATAGGGCATGCACGAGGTGCTGTTTACGGGGATACACTTTTACGTCTTGGCCGTCATGTCGGACACGATATCACTGCTGAATATTATGTAAACGATGCCGGTAATCAGATCGATCTTCTAGGGACCTCACTCATCCTTGAGGGTAAGGCCAATATCCTGAATGAGACAGTGGAATACCCTGAGAACTATTATCGCGGTGAGTATCTAAGTGAGCTTGCAAAGATTGCGGCCGACACCTATGGAAAAGAAGTCTTCCATGATGAAGAGAAGATAAAAGAAGTGGCATTGTGGGCTAAGGATGAGGTGATGAAAATGATCCTTTCCGATCTTGATGCGATCAATGTACATTTCGACACTTTTGTCTCGGAAGCTGGTCTTTATAGTGATTGGGACAGGGTGATGAACAAGCTTACTGAAAATGGCGGGACCGAAGTCATTGACGGTAAGACCTGGTTAAAGTCATCTGAGAAAGGTGATGAAAAAGACAGGGTTATCGTACGTGAAGATGGTCGTCCAACCTATCTGGCCGGTGATATCATCTATCATAACCAAAAGTTTGAGAGAGACTATGACCGATGTATCAATATCTGGGGTGCTGACCATCATGGATATATGGCACGGGTCAGAGCATCGTTGAGCTTCCTGGGACATGACGAGTCGAAACTGGATATTCAGCTTACCCAAATGGTTTCCCTTCTTAAAGATGGAGAACCCTTTAAAATGAGTAAGCGTGCGGGAACCGTCATCGGTATGAATGATGTGGTCGAAGAGATCGGTGCAGATGCATTGCGCTTTATGTTTGCATCCAAGAAATCCGATACGGCTTTGGAGTTCGATCTTGTCGACCTTCAAAAGACAGACAGCTCGAACCCGATCTTTTATATCAATTATGCCCATGCCCGTATCCAGACTATTTTGGAAAAATCCGAACTTTCACATGAAGAGATTATGGCAGCGCAGATCAAGGGTCTGGGAGAGGATGCTGACAACCTCCTGTTTGAAGCAATGCTTTTAAATGAGGTTGTTGAAGATGCCTTTAATTCCCGTCAGGTCCAAAAATTAACAGATTATTTGAAAGGTCTTGCGGCAACCTATCATAAGTTTTATTATGATCACAAGGTCATTGGAACAGAGCATGAAGCAAAACTGTTAAAACTTTTCCTTGTCGTTGCACTTTCGATCAAGACAGGTCTTTCTTTACTGGGGATTACTGCAAAAGACAAGATGTAAATTAGGGTGTATGGATCCTGAGATCAGGCATTCACCCGAAGAAGGTGATGTATATTTGAATACAGATGAAGTTCTTTAGAACTCGTCGTGTTTATGTGCTGCGACCTCACCTAAGAACTCTTCCATATTATATTTTACACGGTACTCCGGCGTCATTATATGGATAAGGATATCTCCCAGATCAGCAACGATCCACTCATCACTCTCGTCAACTGCTAAAAACTCTTCTGCCGGCTTAAGGTCAGTTTTCAAATAGTTTAAAAGTGCCTCTGTATGGCGTGAGTTCAGTGCGGTAGCGATAACGACTTGATCGACGAAGTATCCTTTTCCTCTGAGGTCAAATACTTCGATGTTTTCTGCTTTGTTCTTGTCTAAGACCGCTGAGATCTTTTCGATACGTTGTTCCATGTTATTCCTTAGTAGGTGAAGATAGTCTATTTCTGTCATAAAATTCTATGATCTCTTTTGCAACCGTTTTATCCAGATACGCTTCATCAATCTGTTCCCGGAGTTGTGTTGCCGAGATCTTATAGTCAACCTTAAGGGTTAGAAACTCCTCGGGAATGACAATATCATCTCGTGTAGCAACAACCCATGTCACAAGCCGATCAAGTTCTTCAAAACTCTTCCATTGAGATAAAGAGGCAAGGTTGTCTGCACCTATGATCAAATATATCTCATCATCTTGTTTGAAGTGACGTACCGTCTCTATTGTGCTGACAGCTCTGTTCTGATCAATTTCAAAAGAGCTCACCCGGACTTTAGGGAGCGATTTTGTCATCTCTTTTAACCATTTTAACCGTAGTTTTGCCGGGGCAAAAGACTTTGATTTGAATGGATTTAAAAAGGCAGGTACGACAATCAGTTCATCTATATTAAGAGATATTATTGTTTGTTGTATTATCTCCAAATGCCCACTATGAGGGGGATCGAAGCTTCCGCCAAAGATTGCTTTTTTCATCTTCACCAAATTTTATACGAATTATAACCAAAAATTGGTATAATCGCAGCATATTTTCTGTCGATTAAGACAGGCACTTATAACAGGATATTTTATGGCACTAAAAATTGCAATTAATGGATTAGGACGTATAGGTCGTTGTGTAGCACGTATTATCGCAGATAGAGATGATATAGAACTAGTGGCAGTGAATGCAAGCGGTTCAGATGAGATGATCGCTTATAACCTTAAATATGATTCTGTACATGGAACACGCAATGATGTCAAAGTGGAAGACGGGTATCTTTGTATCGGAAAAAACCGTGCAAAGATATTGTCTGAACGTGATCCTGCAAAGATCGATTTTGCTGCCGAAGGTGCTGAGATGGTCCTTGAGTGTACCGGTGCATTTTTAACACAGGAGAGTGTTCAAGCGTATTTGGAGAAGGGGATCAAAAAGGTTCTCTTCTCAGCTCCAGCGAAAGATGACACTCCTACATTTGTCTTGGGTGCGAATGAGAATGATTATGCAGGCGAGGCAATTGTCTCAAATGCTTCATGTACAACGAATGGTCTGGCTCCTGTGGCCAAAGTACTTGATGATGCCTTCGGTATTAAAAACGGTCTGATGACAACGATACACTCGTATACGTCATCTCAGCCGATACTGGATGCTAAACATAAAAAAGATCCTCGTAAGGGACGTTCGGGTGCAACTAACCTTGTGCCGACGACAACCGGTGCTGCAAAAGCGATTTCAAAGGTATTGCCGAATCTCGCAGGCAAACTGAATGGTCAGGCAATTCGGGTTCCAACGCCGGATGTGTCTATGGTGGACTTAACGGTTACTTTAGACAAGGCAGTGACACTTGAGATGGTTCAACAAGCTTTTAAAAAGGCAAGTGAGGGATCTCACAAAGGTATTCTCGGTGTTGACGAAGAGTATCGTGTATCACAAGATTTTGTCGGAGAGAGCCTAAGTACGGTCGTCGTGATGGATACGATACAAGTGATCGATGACAACCTTGTCAAAGTGCTTTCTTGGTATGACAATGAGTGGGGATACTCTTGTCGTTTAGTCGATATGGCACTACACATCTCTAAATAATCTCAGAAAACTATAGGAATTTTAATGCAGTTACACTCGATCAAAGATCTAGATTTTAAAGGTAAAAAAGTTTTTATCCGTTGTGATTTTAATGTACCGATGGATGAATATGGGAACATCACTGATGACAGACGTATCCGTTCAGCGATGGCAACGATTAATTACTGTTTGGATCAGGATTGTGCGATTATTCTGGCATCTCATTTGGGACGCCCTAAGGGAGAGTTTTCTGAAAAATACTCTTTGGCTCCGGTACAAAGAAGATTGCATCAACTGCTTAAGCGTGAGATTACATTGGCTAAAGATGTCGTTGGTGAAGACGCTGTCGCTAAAGTAAAAAGTATGAAATGTTGTGACATCATCCTTCTTGAGAACCTGCGTTTTGAAAAGGGTGAGACAAAAAACGATGAAGGTTTGTCAAAGGCCTTGGCAGATATGGCTGATGTATATATCAATGATGCCTTTGGTGTTTCTCACCGTGCACATGCATCGGTGGAAGGAATCACGAAACATTTTGATACGAAAAACAGAGCTGCCGGGTTCTTGCTACAAAAAGAGATCAAGTTCTTCGGTACTTTGATCAAACGTCCGGTCAGACCGTTCGTTTCTGTAGTTGGCGGATCAAAAGTGTCCGGAAAGCTGGAAGCATTGATCAACCTGCTGCCAAAGGTCGACAAGATGCTTATCGGTGGGGGAATGGCTTTTACTTTTTTGAAAGCACTGGGCTATGATATCGGTAACTCTCTGGTTGAAGATGATCTGATTGAAGATGCTTTGCATATCATGGATGAAGCAAAAAAACGCGGTGTCAAGTTATATCTGCCGGTTGATGTTGTGGCGGCACAGACTTTTTCAGCAGATTCAGTGACAAAGATCACAACGGCACAAGAGATTCCACAAGGCTGGATGGGACTTGATATCGGACCGGCATCGGTCAAGCTGTTCAGAGAGGCATTGGCAGATGCACAGACGATTCTCTGGAATGGTCCAATGGGCGTGTATGAGATGGACAGATTTGCTCGCGGTTCAAATAAAGTAGCACATACCATCGCGGATACCTATGCGACGACGGTTGTTGGCGGGGGTGACACTGCGGACCTTGTACAACGTATCGGACTGGATGAAGAGATGACGTTTATCTCTACCGGTGGCGGGGCATCATTAGAACTTCTTGAAGGCAAAGTTCTTCCGGGAGTTGCACCTTTGGTTGTCGAGGGACAGGAATAATGATCGTTGCTGCAAACTTCAAAACCAATAAGACGCGTTCACAGACACGTGACTATATGGATGAGGTAAATACATTTATCAGGGCTCAGAAAATAGAGACTGAAGTTATGGTTTTCCCTCCATTGACAGCATTAGACAGCTTTGGTCAGGGAGCGACGGTTGGTGCGCAAAACGCATATCCAGTCGAGAACGGTGCATTTACAGGTGAAGTCGGTGTGGAGCAGTTGAAAGAGTTTGGTATAAAGACGGTTCTTATCGGCCACTCGGAACGACGTCACATATTGGGAGAGTCTCAGGAAGCGATCGCTGAGAAATTTGACTTCTTTAAACAACTGGGATATCAGATTGTCTATTGCATTGGTGAAAAACTGGAGACAAGAGAAGCAGGTCAAGAAGCCTTGATGGCGTATATTGAGACTCAGCTTGAAGGTATCGATATGGAATATGAGAACCTTGTTATAGCCTATGAACCTGTATGGGCAATCGGGACAGGTCTCGTGCCGAGTAATCAAGATATAAAGAGCATCCATACTGACCTTAGAGCTAAGACGAGCAGACCGATTCTGTATGGCGGGTCAGTAAAGCTCTCCAATATGGAAGAGATCGTATCGATTGATAATGTTGATGGCGTGTTGGTAGGTGGTGCATCGTTATATGCACAGAATTTTTGTGAAATGATTAATATAGCTGAAGGAGTAAACGAGTGATAATGAAGGGAAAAAAAGGTCTGATCGTTGGCCTTGCAAACAATAAGTCGATTGCATATGGAATAGCAAAAGCCTGTGCGGAACAAGGTGCGGAGATGGGGTTTACCTATCTTAATGACGCATTGAAAAAGCGTGTTGAACCTATTGCAGCTGAATTCGGTTCTGCTGATAAGGTCTATAAACTTGATGTTGGCGATGAGGCTGACATGGATGCGATCGCTGGACTTATTGAAAAAGACTTTGGAAAGATCGACTTTTTGGTACATTCAGTTGCTTTTGCTCCAAAAGAGGCATTGTCTGAACCGTTTATGAAAACAACGAAATCAGCTTTTCAGGTCGCTATGGATGTCTCGGTGTATTCTCTAATCGATTTAACGAACCGTTTGACTCCGGTACTCAGTGATGATGCATCAATCTTGACATTATCTTACCTTGGCGGTCCAAAATATGTGGCTAACTATAATGTCATGGGTGTCGCAAAAGCGGCACTAGAGGCGACGGTACGTTATATGGCTGTAGACATGGGTCCTTCAGGACGCCGTGTGAATGCTATCTCTGCAGGTCCGATCAAGACATTGGCAGCAGCCGGTATCGGTGACTTTAGCAAGATCCTTAATTGGAATGAGATCAATGCACCACTTAAAAAGAACGTGACGATTGATCAAGTCGGTAACTCTTCGATGTATCTGCTTTCAGATTTGGCTTCGGGTGTGACCGGTGAGGTTCATTACGTGGACTCGGGCTACAACATCATGGGTATGGCTGCAGTCGAGAAAGATGAAGAAGGTAAGACTATCCTTTCCTGGGATATGAAATAATCACTTTAAGCAGACGCATCTGTCTGCATATTCTCTAACACAGAACAGTGGACCCTATTTTCCAATAACAGGCATTCTGTTCAATCTCTCATAATTTGGCTCAGTCTTATCTCCATCGGTTTGGGACGGATTTTTGTCTTTGATATGCTCTTCATAAAACTTTTGTAATGTGAAATGTTCATCTTCATCCTTTGAGACTTCTTCAATCTGCTCACTATCTGTGTCAGAAGTAGTTTCATGTACTGTATCATCGGAATTGTTTTCTGCAGATGCCTCGACTTGCTTTGGGTCATTGAAGTATTTGTCAGCATAGGATTGAAGGCTGAACCTTTTTTCACCACAGCCACTCAGAAGAATCAGCCCAATGATAGAAAATGTAATATGCTTTTTTAATCTCATATATAACCTTGAAAAGTAATATTAAATATAAATATTTTTCATAGTATAGCTTTTTTCCTCTAAATCTAAAAAACAGTTTAATACAAAATGGAAACAAATCGTGTGTAAAATGTAGCAAAATTGTAAAAAAATAATAATATAACTTTATGGTATATTCTTATTGAAGCCCATAAATAGGGGCTTTTAATCCTATATTTTGCATTTATAATAATTATAAAGTTAAAGAAAACTTTTAGAAATGTGTGCTAGAATGGGTCTTACAAAACAAAATGT
>JBFEXS010000055.1:0-14389 GCA_041562555.1 Sulfurimonadaceae bacterium | reverse complement strand
TTTTTCCACTCACCCGCTGCCTCGGGAGTAGCATCTTTTTTCAAACCGTAAAAGCTCTCGGAATAATCCGCATATTCATACATCCCTTGATGGGTACTGCATCCGCTGACCAATAGCGCTGCAAAGACTACACTATACACTAAACTCTGTTTCATTTACCTGCCTTTGCTTCTAAGGTATATTGATCTCTCTCGCAATGCCATCACCCAGTAGGAGTTCGCGTTTGACAACGATCGCACCGTCTTGAGTCACAATGATTATATGCTTGCCCGGGGCTACTTTATACTGCTCATTGACACCTGTCTTCTCTACGGTGAAGGTCATCGTATCATCGATACTGACCTCAGCACCCTTCGCATTTCCCGTAAAATAAAGATATGCCGTACGCTCCTGTGTCTTGACGCCCTCTTTGTACCCGCATCCACTCGTCAATGCCATCAAACTCACCATAAGACTTATACCGATAATCTTCATATACTTCATCTGTCTCTCCTACTTTGGCTCTTGAATATAGAGCGCATCATATTTTTTCGTCTTTAGATAGGTGTCGAGGTTTCCTTCGACAATGCTACACATAGACACTTCAGACTCCGGTGTATCACCCACACTCATCAAGACCTCGATCGTCGCAATCTTCTTTCCCGGAAGGGTGATCATCATATTTGTCTGGGGATTTTTGATCTTCTTACCCTCTTTAAGGACATCAAACCGTGAACCGACCTTGATGTTTTGTGATTTACCCCCGGAGATGATCAGGTTACCCTCTTCATATCCTAGGATATAGGATCGCCACGGCTTGTCCAGCATATTTTCGATGATATTGGATGCCAGGTTTGTGATCGCAGCATCCAAGACCTTGTCGTTCAAGGATGCATCATATCCTGCTTTAGACCCCACACCAAAGACTACACCGGCTTCGGAGTAAGCCGTACCTTTCCCCTCTTCCGAGTAGATGATCTGACCTGTCGTCACATCGATAACTCGGATATGCACCTTGGCATTTGCCTCTTGCTTCTTTACCCGGGAAAAGATCCCCACATCGCTTACCTCTTTACGGCCAAACTCGGTGATCGATCCGACGATGATATAATCCGCCGCATTTTTCAACTCAGACGATCCGCCGATCTCAAGCTCTTTTTGGATCTGTGCCAGGTCGGAACGTTCAAGCATGATGAACTTGCCCGTCTCAAACAGTTTGGCAGAGAGAATATCCATGGCCTGCTTGCCGATACGGTTATTCTCCTTATCAATAAAAAAACTCTGACCGTAGGTCGTCTCATTCGTAAATCGTCCGATGGCGACTTTACGCTTTAGCGATTTCGTATCCTTCTGGACAAGGGTCTTACTGACCGCAGGTGTCGTAGAAGGGGTCTCATGTTCTGTTTTATGCTGAACCGTCGCACATCCGGACATCATGGATATCACCGCGACTATAGAAAGATATTGTCGTATTTTCATGGAAAGCCTTATATATGAGATAAGACCATTATACTCTATAAAAAACAATATAAAAAACTTTGAAGTTATCAGACACCCTGATGCAAGATCGGCGTTGAGAGGTCGACACCATGGACTATAGATGCGTCATAGACCGCCTCGTTCACAAGGTTGGGTGTTTTCAAAAGATAGGAACGTACCGTACGCGTTACCTTCGTGTTCGGCAATGCATCCACATAATAAAAGAGTTCATACACCAAAGCATAATCTCCTGTCTCGTGCAGATACCATTCAAAAGGGATATTCTCATTGATCTTGATCTCATCAGCATTGACGGCCACTTCATTTGCTTCAGAAAACATATGGTCGATCTGCTTTTTAAAGGTTTCGAAATCTTCTTGCTTCGGATAACCGATCTTATAGGTCAGCTTCATCCTCAACCCGTCTGTCGACGCTTTTTTACTCAAATTGTCGATGCGTGCATCCACCAGTTTGGAGTTCTTGATCAAGGTACGGTGATTGTTACGCACATCCAGTAAGATCGTATAGATAAAGGTCACCTTATTAATGATATATTCATCCTTGCTATCGGAAAACTGTATCACATCCCCGTCTTCAAGCATCTTCGAGTTCAAGATCACCATCCCGTAAAACATGTCCGGAGCCCAGATCTGATTGGTCAATGCCAAAAAAGCAGCTGCAATACCGAAGATCCCTGTCGTTTGCAACAAAGAGTCTAGTTCCCAGATATCGATGATGATATATAAAGAGAATATCGAGATGACGACCAAGACGATCAGGTCTACAAGACGGCTGTTATAGGTATCGACATAGACAAGCGTCGTATCTATCTTCTTTTCTATACCGAACTTCTTACGACTCAGATAGGAGACAAAGGAGAAAAGCAGAAGACCAAGATAGATGCAGACGATGGTCCATGCCAAACGGGCAAAGAGACTCTGATAATCTTTACTCCAGATGATCAGGATAAAATCAAGGATATGCAGGAACAAAAAGGTGAGGTTTAAGACCCGAAATACGGCCAGTTCAAAACTGTTTTCACTGTGGGTCTTGAAGAGTGAGACTATCGGTTTGGAAAAAATCAATAACAGCAGATTGATAATAAGTATGAACAGATGTACGCCAAACTCAGTATCTGAGAAAGGGATCTTTGTTAAGATCTCATCCACGTTTCACTTCCCCCTTGCCTCTGATACACCATACTAGAAAAGCAGCTCTTCTTCAGCATCTTGCGTGTTTTGTACCTGTGGCGGCTTGGATATCTCTGTAAAATACTCCTTTTGCTTACCTACATAGGTGCTGATAATCCCTTCCGGCTCTTCAAAATGCCGCTTGGTCTCCGGATGACTCTTCAAAACCTTACGATAAAAAGCGGCGAAGGCAGGTGCAGCCGTACGTCCGCCCTGTTCCCCCTTGGACATCGGGGTATTATCATCATTCCCATACCAGATAACGGTCTGAATATCCGGAGAGAATCCGCAGAACCAGGCATCGACACCCTTGTTTGTCGTCCCTGTCTTACCCGCTAGTTCTATTCCCTCGACCCGAGCCTTTCTACCGGAACCTTTCTTGATGACATCCTTCATCACATCGATCATGATATAGGCCTGCTGCGGTGTCGTCTGCTGCTCGGATTTATTTTCATAACGCACTTCTTCGCCATAGGCATTTTGAACACTTCGGATCAAAATAGGCTCGACCTCCGTCCCATAATTGGAAAGGATGGTATAGTAATGTGAGAACTCCAACGGTGATACGGTGATCGACCCCAAAGCCAAAGAAAGGTCCGGTGGAAGGTTTTTGATATGGAATTTGCTCAACTCTCTACGCATCGTAGTCAGCCCTATATCTGTCACCAGGTTGATCGTTGCCAGGTTTCGTGAATGCACCAAGGCTTCACGCAAAGAGATGAAACCTTTATAATCTTTCCCATAGTTCTTCGGTTTCCACTTCTTCTCTTCACCGTCAAGCTCATAATCATAGGTACGGGCGATATCTACCAATTGGGAAGCACCGGAATATCCCAGGTCAACCGCTACTTGATAGATAAGCGGTTTAAAGGCCGAACCCGGCTGTCGTTTTCCCTGTGTCGCACGGTTATATTGACTCTTATCATAATCAACCCCGCCGACAAGGGCCAAGATGTCGCCCGACTTAGGCTCGATAGAGACGAGTGCTCCATTGAGTTTTTCTATCAAAGTCTGATTGTAATCCTCGGATTCAAGAGCACGCTGCATACTCATGTCATACCCCTCTTTAAGCGCCTGGCGTCCAGCCTCTTGCATACGGATATCCACTGTCGTATAGATCTTGTATCCTCCACCGCGAATATTTTTAAACTCTCCGCTTAACTGTCGGAGTACTTCATCGACGATGTAAGGTGCCCGATTCTGTGTCAGGGTATCATCATACACCGTTGGCATCTCCGCCATAGCAGCAGTATAGGCATCATCATCGATCCACCCCAGTTGATGCATACGGGTGACGACACGATTTCCCCGCCCGAGTGACTGTTCATATCGACGCGTCGGTGAGTAATACGAGGGTGCCTTTGGCAATCCGACAAGGATCGCGATCTCCTTGAGCGTAAGATCATCCAGGTCTTTATGAAAATAGCCTTGTGCAGCCGTCTTGATCCCGTAATATCCATGCCCGTAATAGATCTGATTAAGATAACGTTCCAAGATCTCTTCTTTTGTCAATTCACTTTCGATCTTGAGTGAAAACAGCAGTTCCTTGAACTTACGTGAGAACTTCTTCTCCCGCGTCAACAGGGTGTTTTTGACAAGTTGTTGTGTAATGGTCGATGCACCCTCGACCAGCTTCATCGCCTTGATATCTTTGACGATCGCACGAAAGATCGCATCCACGTTCACACCCGAATGCTCGAAAAACATTGTATCTTCGATCGCCAAAAGTGCTTCTATGATCTGCGGAGGGATATCTTCGATATGTGCAAAATAGCGATGTTCTTTATCAAAGATATTGGCGATCTTATCCCCGTTACGATCGTAGATTTCTGTCGTTAGGGTCGGGTTGTACTCGATAAGGGGGCCCACCTCATATTTAATCTGATTGTAGTAATAGGTGATGTATCCCGTAATGGCGACAAACAAAATGATAAAAGCGATAAAGATATGTCTTAAACTGAATATTCTCGATATCATACTCTAAATTCCCGATTTGAAAAATTTGAGGAGATAAGGGTCTGGGTGTATTCCTGTTGCGGTGCCTCTAGCACCTCTTGCAACACACCTTTTTCGACCACCTCTCCATCTTTGATCACACAGATCTCTTCACACAAGGAAGCTGCTGACTTCATATCATGTGTAACAAACAACATCCTAAACCCCATCTTCTCTTGCAGGTCCTTGAGTAACTGGATGATCACTTCCCTGTTATGGGGGTCCAGTGCCGTCGTCGGCTCATCCAGTAGCAGTAATTTTGGGTCTGAGCTCAATGCCATCGCAATGATCACCCGCTGCAACTGTCCTCCAGAAAGCTCCGGTGGAAAACGGTCCTTGAGTTCATATGCCAATCCAACCTGCTCAAATAGCTCACGCATACGTGCATCCGAAGCGAAGAACTGTTTATGTATCTTCGTAAGCGGTGAAAGCGCCGTAAACGGGTTTTGCGGAACGAAAGCCAAGCTCACACCATTGATGAGTTCAAAAGGTGCATCCAGTTTCAATTCCATCTGCATATCTTCTGGCAACATTCCCAGTAAGGCCTTCAAAGAAAGGCTCTTCCCGCTTCCGCTCTGTCCCACTAATGCCAAGGATCGATTGATATCAAAGGCAATATCGACAAGGGACTTGTCTTGGTACCGAATATGCAGTTTTTCTATTTTCATTTAGACTCTAAGGTTTATAATGCGGATATTCTAACTTATTTTACCTTGGATAAGATTACAAACATTAAACAGTTCCTCTTTATCTACACCCAAACGGGCGATCAACCTGATTATCGCCGTATCAACCGTAGGCTGACGAATAGCACCTACCAGATAGTTCGCTTCCATCAGTTCGGCCTGGATCTGTATCACTTTGCGATTGTCAGCAACCGGTATGGGGACGATCAAGCCATCGATCTTTATATCCAGACTCTCTTTGACGATCTGTTGGTGTTCCTTTATCTTCAAAGAGAGTGTAGATGCATGCTCCAAAATATACTCCAAGGAAACCTGACCCAAAGCCGTATCAAAAAGCGAAGGTGCCGTCGCATAGATGATGGGTTTTGCCCTGTTGATCAAAAACTCGATGATATGTTGACTTGCCAGGATATAAGCGCCAAAACTGCCATAAGCCTTACCCAAGGTCCCCATCTTGATGTAGTTCTCTTTTACAGGGAGTTCATAATAATCCAAAATTCCCATCAGACTAGAACCGATCACCCCTGATGAATGTGCCTCATCCAAGATCAGTAAGGCATCATACTTATCCGCCAGATGGATAATATCGATATTTAACAGATCTGCATCCATGGAGTAGATACCCTCAACGGCAATGACTTTTCGCCTGGCGGTGGAAGCTTTAAGCATCTCCTCCAGTTCTGCAGCATCATTATGTCTAAAATAATAGGTCTGTGCATCGTTGAGTTTCGTTGCCATCACCCCCGAAGCGTGGTACTTCTCATCCATAAACAGCTCATCACCCTTGCGCAGCAAGGTCTCGATCATCGCAACATTGGCGGAAAACCCTGAACCAAGGATCACACCATCTTCAAAACCATTGGCTTCACACAAAGCCTTTTCAAAATCAGCATGGATAGGATGATATCCATTCACTAGCATGGATGCCTTCGATGCATGGGATGAATAGGCGCCCACACGCGCATATGCTTCATCCATCAAAGAACGTTCATGGGCAAGTCCCAGATAATCATTTGAAGCAAGGTCAATCAGGTTTTCATCAAATAGCTTTCGCTCGCGATATCGTCCTGAGCGTTTCAGTGCTGCCAACTCTTTCTCGTAATACATCTTTACTTACTATTCCGTCGCAAGAACTGCCTTATTGTTTACAATATCAACGACATTGACCTTGTCTCCATCCTTGTATATACTCAGATCGTCATCGCTTTGCCAATAGGTACCATCCATTCGGATCATTCCGTTGTCGATCGTACCGATGCCTGCACGGTGGATCTTCTCTTCAGTGTCATCCTGCGTTTTATTAAGCATACCCATACTCCATTTACGCAATATAAAGACCAACACCAATCCTACAGAGACAGCCGAGGCCAACTGTGCAATACCGTTTTCATATACTCCCATGTAACTCAGACCGGCTACAACAATAAATCCTACGCCAAGCCATACCAGAAAAAATGAGAAGATCAGCGCTTCAAGACCGATCATCACAATACCGATGGCCAAAAGGTAATACCACTCAATGACTTCCATTATGCCTCCGCCTTCTTAGATCCCAAGAACTCTTTTAGGATCGAAAGCGAACCGACGAACTCGGTAGCCTCGTAAGGAACGATCACCTTATCGTTCGAATCGTTTTTCGCCATCGCATTAAAAGCGGCAATGCGATCTTTTGCAAGTAAGAATTCCGCCGCCTCAGGGTTGGTCGCCATCGCCTGATTGATCAACATCATACCCTTGGCCTGTCCCTCTGCTGTAGCTTCCTGTTCATATTTCTGTGCATCAGCCATGCGCTCTATCGCTTCTGCTTCGAGAAAAGCTTTTTGTCTAGCACCTTCTGCCTCACGGATTACCGCCTCTTTTTTTGCCGTTGCATTCAACTCGATCGCACGTTTTTCCCGTTCCGCCTTCATCTGAAGGTTCATCGCCTCTTCGATTTCCTGGGGTACCGAGATATCTCTCAGCTCAACGCGCATAGTCTTGATACCCCACTTTTGAGAGGCCTCGTCCAAAGCACTTAAGATACTTCTATTGAGTGTATCACGGGATGAGAGCGTCTCATCCAAAGCCAACTGACCGATCTCCGCCCGCAAAGAAGTCGTCGCGAGGTTGGCAATTGCCCGTTTAAAGTCCACTACACCGTAGGCAGCCATCTTGGCATTCTCCACCTGAATAAAGACCAGACCGTCGACAGAGATATTGACATTATCCTTGGTAATGACCGATTGTTGAGGAATATCAATGATCTGTTCCTGCTTTGTTACCGCCATTGCAACAGAATCAATAATGGGGATGATGACATGGAATCCACCCTCAAGGGTCGAATTATATTTTCCCAATCGCTCGATGACATAGGCATGGGACTGAGGAACGATCTTAATCCCCTTGACAATAATAATCAACACAGCCACGACAATGGCAATACCAATGGCAGAAACAGCTTCCATAACAGACCTTTAATATTTAATATGACTTATTATAGCCTATTCAATCCAAGGCAGTAGTTTTTCAACACTCAAACCCATAGCACAGGACTCGTAGCCTTTGACCTCTTTGATATAGGGTTTACAAAAACCCTCGACCATACAGGCACCGGCCTTGCCTTGCCACTCGCCCGAAGCCAGGTAAGCTTCTAGATCCTCTTTATCAAACGCATCAAAAAGATAATCCGTGGTGGAGATATCTATCAGTTCCAGTGATTCAGACTTATAGATCATGCAAGAGACAATAGAAGTGACATGTCCACTTTGACGTAAAAGAATCCTTCGTGCGTCTTCCACATCTTTTGCTTTTCGCAATATCTTGTCTTGCGAAGTGACAACCGTATCTGCACATAAGATTGGCATCTGTTTATAATCATATAGTTTTAAAGCTGTCTGATATTTTCCAAGAGTAGCCTGATACACAAAGTTTTTGGGAGAAGTCGCGACAATGGCATCTTCGGGAAAATCAACAGGGGATTGAATGAAATCAACACCTGCCCTTGATAAGAGCAGCGCTCTGCTGGGGGATTGGGAACATAAACGTATCGTCTCTTTTTTCATAGGTGTATTATACCTATTTTAAAATGACTTAATACGCGTGACGCAGTACGACTCCTAACATGATCTCGATCGTACCCATGATGATATTTGCCGGCATAAGATAATTATAGATGATCTCAAGTGCTTCTTTACAGCGTTTGCACTCTTTGACGTTCGAACAGGAGACAAAACTTTTAGAGGCCTTCCAGTTGATCCACGCCATCAGTCCCATATTCATGGTCATGACTGTCCAGATACCACCTTTTGTATGGATCATTTTTAAAAGCTCCACGGCACTTTGCGAAAGAATAAACCCATCTTCGTCATAGGCATTGTCATGAAAACTCATCGCCATGATAATCGAAGTGATAAACAAGATAACGATAAAAGGTGTCATCATCTTAAAAAAACGCGTATAACGTTTTGTCTCGAAGATATACTCTTCAGGCTCTGTCAAGGAATTAAGCGGCTTGACCCTTCCGTAACGTGCAGAGACCATACTCCCCACCCAGATAACGGCAGAAAACACATGTAAAAAAACGATCTGATTTGTAAAATTTGTCATCAAATAATAGATGGTATCACTCATTAAAACTTCCCTTGGCAATATACTTCCTTGAGATAGTAACTAAGTGCCACTTAATCTAGTATTATAAGTTTTTATTTTGTAATTTTAGTGTCATAAATGTGATAGAAAGCGTATAAACAATTCGTTTTTTTTATAATGGAAAATCACCTTACCTTATAGTAGGGAAGGTGACTGTTTTAATGAGAATAGCGAAGTATGACGCCTAGGTAGATTGCTGCGATTCCCATAAGGATATTAAGTGGTACAAGGTATTTACCGATCAATCCAAGACGCTTTTGTGCATCTCTCAGATTGTCTTCTGCCGTTAATTTTTCAGCCTTTGCACGTAACCACATCATCAGACCAAGGTTCATCGCCATAAGCATCCATAAAACTTCTTTGACATGTACAAGATTGTAGATATACATCGCGTGTTCATCGATGACATTGGAGTTTGCATCTACCGCGGCATTTCTAAAGTCCCAGCCAACTGCCATCAGTACCGCCGTAATAATAAGAATCGTCACAAATGGAATGACGATATAAAACAGGCGTTTCAATGCATGGGCAATACGCTGGAGTTTCAAGCGTGGATCATCGATCTGTGCGAAAGAGTGGTGCGCTGCAAAACGCATCACGATCATTCCGCCCACCCAGACGACTGCTGAGATAACATGTAAAAATACGATCAGTTCCGGGTACGCCCAGAACAAGTCTGTCATAGCCTGCTTCATTATGCCAATACTCCTTTAATGTAATCCAGTGAAGCATTTTTTGCCTCATCTATTTTAGACGGGTCTTTTCCACCTGCTTGTGCAAAGTCAGGACGGCCGCCCCCGCCTCCGCCCAAAATCGGTGCGATCTGCTTGATCCAATCACCCGCTTTTGCATCAGCACCTTTGACACCTGCTGCGATCATCACTTTGTCACCCTTGATCTGGAAGAGCATTGCACAGACTTTCTCATGCTCGTTTTTCAGCTCATCGATACGCGTCTTCACATCGCCTGACTTGATCTCTTCTACGATCACACTTACCCCGTTGACCGATTCTGCCCCAAGCTCCTCTTTGGAAGCGGACATCGCCTCTTGTACTTCCTGTTTCAGTGTTTTGATCTGCTCTTTGAGTTTATTGATACCCGTAAGCACATCCCGGTTTTTCACCTCTTCTTCTACCTTTAGCAATGTATGACGCTGCTCTTTGAAAAGATTATACGCTGCATTTCCACAGACAGCTTCAATACGGCGTACACCGGCAGACACACCTGACTCTTTGACGATGGCAAAAGTACCTATCACTGCCGTATTACTGACGTGTGTTCCCCCACAAAGTTCAACACTGGCATCACCGAAGCTGACAACACGGACCGTATCTCCGTATTTCTCTCCGAATTGCGCCTTTGCCCCAGAGCTTTTTGCTTCATCAATACTCATCTCTTTTGTCTGACCTGAGATACCGCGAAGTATCTGATAGTTCACCTGTTCTTCTACCTCTGCGATCTCTGCTGCTGTCATCGCCTTAGGATGTGAGAAATCAAAACGCAGACGTCGTGCATCATTGGATGAACCCGCTTGAGAGATATGATCCCCAAGAATATCATACAAAGCAGCATGCAGAAGGTGGGTCGCTGAGTGGTGCTTTTCCACTTCCAGACGGTTGATATCTACGACTGCTTTGACTTTTTCATTGGCTGAGATCGTCTCTTTTACTTCCACATGGGAGAGATTTAGATCAAAAAACTTGCGTGTATCTGTTACCGTCGCACGATTATCCAATTGACCGATATCTCCGACCTGACCACCGGACTCGGCATAGAATGGCGTCTTATCCAGAAGTACCCACCCTTTTTGGCTTGCATGAAGTTCATCAACGATCTTAAAGTCTTCACTCAAAAGCGCTTGAATCGTGGCTTCATTGGCCGTTGACTCATATCCTGTAAACTCATTTTGACCGAACTTTTCAAGAAGGGCTTTAAAGTCCCCCTCGTTCGCCTCGTCTCCTGAACCTTTCCATGCAGCTTTAGCACGAGTACGCTGCTCATTCATAAGTTCATCGAACTTCGCCGAATCCAATCTAAGGTTTTCACCCTTAAGCATATCTTCCGTCAGATCCAACGGGAATCCAAAGGTATCATAAAGTTTAAAAGCCACTTCACCGGAAAAGACATCCTTGGTATTCTCAAGTTCAGCATTGAAAAGTTCGATCCCGGATGCGATCGTCTTGAAAAAGCGCTCTTCTTCAAGCTGCACCTGAGTTTTGACCGTTTCGGCTTTTTTCTCCAGATATGGGTAGACCTCTTTCATCTGATCCACAAGAATATCAACAATCTTGTACATAAAGGCTTCACGCAGACCCAGCAAATATCCGTGACGTACCGCTCGGCGCAGGATACGGCGTAATACATATCCGCGTCCCTCGTTAGAGAAGTTGATGTCTTGGGAGAGTAGGAATACTGCCGTACGGATATGATCAGCGATGACACGATACGATGCTCCCGATGCATACTCATACGTTTTACCTGTAAGCTCTTCGACTTTACGGATCATCGGCATGAACATGGATGAATCATAATTTGAAAGTACGCCCTCTTTGATCGCAGTCACACGCTCAAGCCCCATACCTGTATCGATAGACGGTTTCGCTAAAGGGATTCGCTCACCCCCCTTGACTTTAACCTCGTACTGCATGAAAACCAGGTTCCAGATCTCCAAAAAGCGATCACCATCGCCGCCCATCTTGTCTTCAGGCCCGTTGAAATGTTCTTCACCCTGATCATAGAAGATCTCCGAACATGGACCACATGGGCCCGTATCTCCCATCGACCAGAAGTTGTCTGCATCACCTAGACGCATGATACGATCAGGCGCTACATGTTTTTTCCATAATTCTTCTGCTTCATCATCACTCTCATGTACAGTGACCCAAAGCTTGTCGATCGGTAATTCAAGATGTTCTGTGATAAATTCCCAGGCATAAGCGATCGCTTCTTCTTTGAAGTAGTCACCAAACGAGAAATTCCCCAACATCTCAAAAAATGTATGGTGTCTTGCAGTATGTCCGACATTCTCAAGGTCGTTATGTTTTCCACCTGCACGCAAACAAGTCTGGCATGACGTCGCTCTGGGATTCTCCGGAACAGGAACCTCACCCGTGAATATTGATTTAAAAGGCACCATACCTGCATTATTAAACAGTAGTGTCGCATCATCGGGCACCAAAGGTGCAGAGGCGATTTTAGCATGCCCTTTTGATTCAAAATAGTCTAAAAACGCTTTACGAACGTCCATTCTTGTTTCCTATGAATATAGATTTAACTCTTGTCAAAACCCATCGTGGAGTTTTATGTTAAAAAAGTACGCGATTATAGCTAAGAAGGGGTAAAAATATTATAAAAGTGGGTAGATGCGTACTTAGACAGCTCTTTTGCTAAGACTCTCTAGATACACGTTTTTAAGTTCAGACAGAATGGCAGGGATCTTATAGGTAAACTCGATCAATGCGACCTTGGCTTCCGCATTGATTCTCTTATCTTTAACACAGCTGTCTATCAACGCAACCAACCGGTGGAGTTCTTCGCCGGTCTGAGTACATTTTGAACACATGTACGCTTTATCGCACAATCCTTTTTCAAAGCTTTTATTCGCTTCTTTCAAGGCATCTTCGATCGTCGCCAGGACTTCTTCTTTTTCAAGGTCCTTATCCAAGTCATATCCACTTAGCAGTATCCCCAATTCCATAAAGTTCTCTTGAACTTCCGCGAAAATATCCATAATCACCCCATTCTACATTGTAGCTTCATAAGGAATTATATAAAATGCGTGTTAATTTTGCGTTAAAAAATCGTTTACACCTCTTCGCGGTTCTTGATAAGCTCTAAATAGATAAATTCCATCTTCGTCAACATTTCCGGAATATTCTCTGCAAACGACGACAGGGCAGTATACGCCTCTTCACTAAGCTTCTGCCCTGATTCACAACTATCGATCATACTGCTCAGTGCCCCGAGCTGATCACGATTATCGACACATTCTTCACACATCTGCGCATTTTCACAGAACCCCTGGTTAAGGGAGATATAGGCATTCGAAAGCTTGTCATTCAGACTTTCCATAATCGAAGGTTCTTTCAAATCTTCATCAAAATCCAATTCACTCAAAAATGTATTCAAGTCAATAAACTTTTCCCGAACTGCCTCAAACATATTCTTCATCATTCAGCCTTAGATAAAATTACTATTAAAGTATAGTCTTTATATCATAAGAGTAAAATTAATTGATTTTTTTCGTTTTACGTCTATGCAAATACGTATATATAACACCGATGGACAGGACAATCGCTAAAGAAATCCATACCAACTCATGAAGATATGTCTTTATGAGGGCTTCATTCTCACCGAGAAAATAACCCAATAAGACCAGAACAGCTGACCAAATCCCAGCACCCAAAAAGGTATACAGACTAAACAATCCCAAAGGCATTCTCGAGAGTCCTGCGGGAATCGAGATAAGCTGTCTTACCCCAGGAATAAGTCTTCCGCTGAAGGTCGATACAGCCCCATGTGTTTTGAAAAAACTCTCCATTTTTTCCAATGTCTCGGAACTTATGAAGAAGTATTTCCCATATCGATATAAAAACCTTCGTCCCAGACTCATGGCTAAAAAATAGTTCACCCATGCCCCGATCATAGAGCCCGCAAAACCTGACGAAAGCACAAGCAAGAGATTCATCTCTCCCTTATAAGCCAAGTAACCGGCAGGTATCATCACAATCTCGCTTGGAAAAGGGATAAAGCTGCTCTCGATCGCCATCATTATCACAATCCCCGCATACCCCCATTCACCTACCGTTGTAACAATAAAGTTTGTCAATTCGGCCAACATCTACTTCACCTCTTCTTTCGATTGCAGGGATCTTTCTATCTCTGCGATGATACTTTGTGCCCCGTTCGTGTGTATAAGACCCTTCAAACGCATACTTGCTTCGCCCATGTCTTTATCCAACAATTCGACCAAACGCGCATAAACCTCATCATCTTGCCGGCATACCCATGATGCGCCATGCTCTACCAAAAAAGCCGCATTGTGATATTGATGATCGCCTGCGGCGTAAGGGTAAGGAATATAAAGCGCCGGAAGATTGGAGGCACACAACTCCCACAAGGTACTGGCTCCTGAACGACTCACCGCAAGATCACTTTGCTGCATAAGCTGATCAAGATCCTCCCGGAAATCAAAGACTTCCGCATCAATGTCCAAATCCCTATAGGCTTTGGTGACCTTCTCTACCTCCAGCTTACCGGCCTGATGAATGATGTTTATCCCTTTGTCACGTAAAAGCGGGGCGACCTGAAGTGCGAGCTCATTGATAAAGCGCGCACCCTGGGATCCTCCTAAAAAAATAACCGTCCCGATCTTGTCACGCTTACGCGCAAGTTCGAAAAAGCGTTCCCTGACTGGGTAGTCTTTAACAAAGG
>JBFEXS010000054.1:0-14575 GCA_041562555.1 Sulfurimonadaceae bacterium | reverse complement strand
GGTATAGATAATCGTTGCCAGATCATTCTCATCTATCAGAGGTTTTTCATAATCAATATTATCAGCATAAAAATCATCAAGCTTTTCAATATTTTGACCCTTTGCCTCAATATCCTTTATCAAGACCAGTTCCATGTTCTCAAAATATGCAGCAAGTTGATCAAATTTTTCCTGCGAAGCGATGTAGACATACTTAATCTCAGCATCTTCAAGTTCAAAACTAAGATTGCTGGAGGAGATATTGGCAAAAATCGGTACAGAGACTGCACCAAGAGACTGCAAAGCATAATCTACAATAAGCCAAAAGGGAGAAGAATCGGATATGATAGCGACACAAGTACCCTTTTTAACCCCTCTGGCACTCAAGGCTGATGCAAGGCGGTGTACCTTTGAGACAAACTCCATGGAAGAGATACTTATCCAATGTCCATTCTCTATATGGTTTAGAAAACTTTCATTATCAATCTGTGTTTCGATAAAGTCTACCAGCTCTGCTAAGGTCTTACATTCGAACATATTGATTTCCTGTATGGTGGTTTCATCAATCATTACTATTTAAACATTATATAACTTTTTTAAATTATTGCAACATAAATTGACTTAAATTTTTAAGCTTCCATTATGACTGCTCTTGGTAAATATTACTGAAAAGAATTGGCTATTTTCATTAAAAAAGTGTAAAATGGCTTCTGATTTATGCAAGGAATGAGTATGCTTGATGAACCTCATATATACGCCGTTATCATCGGAACAGAGATACTAGACGGTCGGCGCAAAGACAAACACTTCGATTATCTCAGTCAGGGACTCCAAAGAAAAGGCACCTCACTCTTTAGCTCCTTCATCATAAAAGATGACCCCGTGTTGATCACGAACACCTATGAATTGATCAAACAAGATGAAAAAGCGATGATGTTCAGTTTCGGAGGTATCGGTTCGACACCCGATGACCTTACGCGACAGCTTAGTGCTAACGTCTTTGGTGACGGAAGACTCTATAGACATCCAAAGTTTGAACAAGACATCATCAACCGTCTGCAAGAGAGGGCCTACCCACATCCTATCAGGATGTCTGACCTGCCAAAGGATGCTTCTCTTCTTTTCAATCCTGTGAATAACATGTCGGGTTTCCAACTGCAAGATCGATACTTCTTCATGCCTGGTTTTCCGGAGATGGCCCAACCAATGATGGATACTATCATATCCGAGTATATCCCCCAGGCACCGACTAAATTCACTCAGGGTTTCCTGGCACAGTGCGGAGAAGGGAAACTCCAGGAGCTTATGTTTAATCTTCCCGAAGACATTGAGCTTTCGTCCCTACCCATCATCAATAATGGAAAAGCAAATGTTGAGTTTAGACTCAGTTCCAAGGACCAAGAACTCTTGAACAAACATTTCAAGACATTTACAGACTTTCTTGACGAACAAGATATCGGATACAAGCACTTATGAAATTTTCACTTTTTTTCATACTGTTTCTTGCTGTCATGGCTGCATTCAACTATTACACCTATAAGCGCTTTTTTTTAAAACTTCATCCACCCTTTAATCGTTACTCCTTTATACTTCCTTTGCTTTTGATGTTCGGTGAGGTACTCTTTGTTTTACAGATCTTATTTCAGATTTTTACAGACTCGGAAACCCTTTATTATGTTCTGTCAGCCTCTATCGGCATTACCTTCTTGTTTTTTGTTATAGCCGTTATCTATGATCTGAATATCTCTGTGTTTAAGCATGTACCCTTTGAGCAGAGTCGCCGTAAGTTCATTAAGATCGTTTTTGATACGACCATGCTCATTCTTGCCTTCAGCTACCTTTTCAAGGGCTTAAAAGGAGGGCTTCGCGAACCTGTTTTGAACACTATTGGTGTCAATATCAATGGATTTAACAGTGAAGCATATGTCATCATACAACTGAGCGATGTGCACATTGGGAAAAGTCTTAAAAAACATTTCATGGAAGAGCTTGTCCGCCGTGTTAATGACCAAAGCCCGAATATCGTTGCCATCACCGGTGACTTAATCGATCATAATATTGACGAGATAAAAGAGGATTTGGAACCACTGAAGAAGATCAAGGTGCCTACATTTTTTATCTTGGGAAACCATGAATATTTTCATGGAGCAGATGCAGTGATCGCCTATATGAAGGAGTTGGGCATTACCGTCTTACTCAATGAGAGTATTCAGATTAAAGATGGCGACTATCATTTTAACCTTGTGGGGCTCACCGATGTGATTGGCGAACGCATCGGTGAGCACCCGATGGATATACCAAAGGCGTATGAAGGTGTTCATCCGGATCTACCGACCATTGTATTGGCTCACCAGCCCAAGAGCATTCTGCGACTGGAAGAGAGACCTTGTGATCTGATGCTGAGCGGACATACCCACGGCGGGCAGATCTTTCCTTTCGGTCTACTCGTCATGATTGACCAGCCCTATCTTGCAGGTCTGTATCAACATAATCAGGACCAACAGATCTTCGTAAGCCGCGGTACCGGATATTGGGGTCCGCCTATACGGGTATTGGCTCCAAGCGAAATCTCAAAGATCATCATCAAAGCAGGTTCATGAGACTTTCTCTTCTTCTACTCGCATATGCCCAACTCTTTGCCATAACGATCATTGACAGACCAATCATCTTTGACAAGACACGTCTAAAACTCACACAAGAATATATCAAGACACATTATGGCATTGTGTCAGACACCGGCATGATCACACCAAAGATTCTCGTGATACACTGGACCTCAATCAATGGGTTTGAACGTTCATATCAGCGCTTTGTCAATTCCAGGCTTCCCTCAGACCGCCCCGATATACAAGAAGCCTCTGGACTCAATGTATCAGCACACTTCTTGGTCGACAGAGACGGGACGATCTACAGACTCATGGATGAGACCGTTATGGCCCGCCATGTAATCGGCCTGAACCTTAGTGCCATCGGTATTGAGAATGTAGGTGGTGAAGGTAACCGTGAAAATCTCACCCAGGCACAGCTGGAAGCGAATCTCAAACTGATTCGCTATCTTCAAAAAAAATATCCGAGCATCCAATACCTCATTGCCCATTATGAATACACCCGATTTCAGGATCATCCCCTTTGGCTGGAACGACAAAAGAACTATCGTACTGTAAAATATGACCCGGGAGCTTCATTTATGAAACAGCTTCGTCATCAGGTAACCAATCTGCAAGGGGCACCATGATCTCCGATGTATATTCCTATCTTCTCTTTATTTCTCTCATGAGTATACTTGCACTCTATCTGTCCAAACAGAAATACAGAGTCTTACATTACCTTCCTCCCATCGTCCTACTCTATCTATGCATTATGATCCTAAGTTCAGGGGGACTGTTCACCTTTGATGAAACACTGACAGAGAGCTATTCTACTCTCAAAAGCAACCTTCTACCGGCAATGTTGTTCCTAATGCTCCTTCCCAATAAGATCTCTTACCTTCTCAGACTTGGACCAAAGATGCTTCTTAGCTTCATGCTTGCAAACATCACCCTTTTTATCGCCTTCATTACGACCTTTATCCTCTTTAGTCAGCAGACGGCTGACATTAATATTCTTTCTCCTTTGGCCGGTTCATGGATGGGAGGCACAGGAAATATGATCGCTGTCTCTTCTGCTATCAATGGGGATGAAAGCGAACTGGGCATTACCATGTTGATTGATTCCATCGACTACAGTCTTTGGGTAATGTTTTTACTTTTCCTTGTACCTTTTGCACCTGCGTTCAATCGCTATACCAGGGCTAAAGACCCGATCGAAGATATTAACCTTGAAAAGAGCTGTGCCATTCACTTCTCCTACCGAGGATATGCCTATCTGCTCCTTGCCGCGGTTACAGTCTCCATGATCGCACAGGTCTCAGGCATTTTTTTATCCCATTTCTTTGCTTCGGCTACGACCTGGTCTGTTCTCGTAGCCACGATGTTAGGGGTTCTCTTTTCCTTCTCTCCCTTATCCAGAATAAGAGGGGTACAAGGCAGTGCCAACGCGATGCTCTACCTTTTAATCGCGCTTATTGCCTCACGTGCTCAGCTACATTTTGACAGCAGTCTTTTGTATTACATCTCGTTAGGCCTGGGCATCCTTTCCATACATGCCCTTTTGATGCTGATATCTGCGAAACTCTTTAGACTGGATCTTTTCAGTATCAGTGTCGCTTCTTTAGCTAATATAGGCGGTATCGCCTCAGCCCCTATCTTATCCGCTGCATATGCACAAAGTCTTGTAGGAGTCGGTGTGTTGATGGCAAGTATGGGTTATGTTCTAGGGACCTTTGTCGCTCTTATACTTGATCAGGTTCTAAGGTGGATGGTATGAAGATAACAGGCTTTGAGACTGCCCATCTGAATATTGGCCTTAAACAACCCTTTGTCACCTCTTTACGGCGGGTAGAGGCCATAGATGATATCATGATCATGATCCGTACGGACACACCTTTAGTTGGCTATGGGGAGGCTTGTGCGGTTACTGCTATCACCGGGACCACTAATGAAAGCCTGCTCAATGAACTCAATGAAATCATATTCCCTGCACTCATGCATCATAGTATCCATGTCGAGACTATTTTTACAACACTTCATAAATGTAAGGCTTCCACTGAAGCTAAGGCCTGTATTGATATCGCCCTGTATGATCTTCTGGCAAAAGAGAAGAAACAACCACTCTTTCACTACCTGGGAGCAAAAGGAAACACTCTTATAACAGACCTCACTATCTCCGTAGATGACATCAATACAATGGTGAATCATACCTACTCTGCCCTGGAACAAGGGTTTGAACACCTTAAAATAAAGCTTGATGCCGACATAAACAAAAACATAGCACGTATGAATGCCATAAATGCCATCATTCCCAAACATATCAAACTGAGACTGGACCCAAACCAGGCCTTTGAGCTTTCCGGTGCCCTACACTTTTTAGAAACGATTGATACCACTCAGATAGAGTGTTTGGAACAGCCCTTTACCCCTTCAAAGGATACCGATATGAGGTATTTATGCAAACAAGGGATCGTCCCTATACTTGCTGATGAATCTCTTTTTAGCAGGCAGGATGCCAAACGTCTGTTAGAGACACAAAGTGCGCATATGCTTAATATCAAATTGATGAAATCCGGTGGTATCCATGAAGCAATACAGATAGCAAAACTAGCAAAAGATTATACGACAAATTGCATGATCGGATCGATGCTTGAAGGCCCTCTGAGCCTTCTTGCCGCCGTACACTTTGCACTTTCACAGGAGAATATCACAATGGCGGACTTAGACTCACCATTTTATCTTGAAGACCATCCGCTTATACAGGCCTTTCACATCAAAAGGAACCAGATAAGCCTTGAAAAAGAAATCGGTCTGGGTGTGGATGAGATCCTTAAAGATTTGAATCTTTTTGCATCTGAGTAGTCGTCTCCATCACCTCTAGCATCATCGTCTCAAAGACCTTGGCATCAATGTTATATTTGTTTCGAAACTGATCAATGGCATTGGTATCAAACTCTTCTACCGCTATGGCCGTAGCAAAGAGCTCACCCAAAAGTCCTTTCTGATCGAAAAGTGCATCATAGATGCTATCATCAACATAGAACTCGCTGACCACGTCTTTCAGAGGGATATGCATCAAGGTATCCATTAACGACAATATCCCCACAAAATAGGCTTCGCTCTGTTCTGTTTGTGAAGCATCTTTCTTGATCAATTTCATCAGATTGACCATTATCTCTGTTCGCTGCTTGACCATCAGGATAAGCGGATTTTGAAACCGGTGGCTGTTTCCAAAGTTCTTTGAATAAAGCAATAGCATCAGCCATTGTACCAAGGTATTTCGACCCAGCAGTGTAATCACCTGATGTACCGAAGAGATTCGGTTCCTAAAATGGAAGGCACCGGAGTTAATAAACTGCAATAACTGCAGCGTGATCGATGGGTTTGCTTCAAACTCCTGGACGATCTCAGGAATCGAAGCTCCCGATTGAATCGTGTTACACAATTTGAACAGTGTCAAATGGTTTCCATCAAGTTTTTTATCTTTGATGATCTTTGGCTTGGCGAAGTAATATCCCTGAAATGCATCAAACCCGGCTTTTTTGTATCTTAAAAATGTTCCTTCATCTTCTACTTTGGAAGCAATAAACTTCAAGTTTGGACTTCGGAATTCTTGCATAAAGGAATCCAGGAACTCCCGTTCAAATGTGCTGGTATCGATCTTGATCCAGGAAATGTATGGAAGAATCTTTTTAAGTGTAGAAACACTTTTATGCGTTTCAAGGTCTAAACTGAACTTATAGTTTTTACGATGAAGGATCTGAATCAGTTCAATATTCCGTTCATCAAACACACCCGTCGATGTCAGTTCAAAGACAAAGGTCTCCGAGGGAATCGATTCAATAAAATCATGCCGTAAAAAGGAGCCTTCAACATTGATGAAGGCGAGCTTGTCACCGACAATGTTTTTTAAACCCGATTGATTAAGCACATTGACAAGCACTGCAGCCGTAGCATGGCGCGGATTATCAATACCACTGGAGTTTTCACTGTCTCGATACAAGAGTTCATAGCCCATGATCGTGTCATTACTATCTAAAATAACCTGTCTTGCAAGATAAAAGTGTTCGCTCATAGATTTGTCCATTGTTTATCGATATTCAATCATAGTAAAATCGAAATATATTTTTGCTTAAGTAATCCAATATATAACCCTGTGTGATACTTTCATAAGTTGTGCCCTTAAGCACTGCCTATTTCTTGAAGAGTCCCACAACAGATTTTTCCACTGCAAGTACAATCATACCAATCACCAGACCCGTCAAAAACTCACCTAACAGGTTGGGCATAGGATGTAACACTGTATGCAGTTGATGCAGGTTATGTACAAAGATCCCTCCTGCGACTAACAACATTGCTGCAGTACCGATAATACTTAATACACGGATGACTTTTGGAAGTGCTGCGACGAGGATCTCGCCTGAAAAGTGCATCACACCCTTTCTTCCTTCTGCCATCTCCAACATCTTGAAACCGACATCATCCATACGCACTAAAAGCGCTACAAAACCATATACCCCGATTGTTGCCAAAACAGCAATAAATGATACCACCAGGATTTGTATTGACAAAGGCTTCTCAAGAACCGTACCCAAGGCAATGACAATGATTTCTATTGATAGGATGAAATCTGTCAATATCGCCGATTTCACTTTCTTCTGCTCGTATGCCATGAAAGCCTCTTTCGACAATGAGCCTATCTGTTCCTTGATGGTTTCCTGGGGAACAAAGAATTCATAAATCTTTTCGGCACCCTCAAAAGCGAGATAAAGTCCACCTAACATCAATATAGGGACAATCGTCCACGAAGCATAGGCACTTAACAAAAATGCGATCGGCAAAATAATGACTTTATTACGTAAAGAGCCCTTCGTGATTGCCCAAAGCACCGGTAATTCTCTCGTGGCGGAGAAGCCTGATGCCTTCTCGGCACCCACAGCCAGATCATCTCCCAAGACTCCTGCTGTTTTCTTCGTCGCGACCTTTCCCATCGTCGCTGCATCATCCAAAAGCACAGCGATATCATCAAATACTGCAAAAAAGCCTGCTGCCATTATTACTCCTGTAATAAGATAGGTAATATTCTATCTAAAATCGCACACAGATCAGCAGATAACTTGATTGACCATTTCCTGTGCTTCTCTCTGTATCTGATGCAAGTGCTCTTTGGAGATAAAACTTTCCGCATAGATTTTGTAAATATCTTCTGTTCCTGAGGGACGGGCCGCAAACCAACCGTTTTCAGTCTCTACTTTCAATCCACCGATATCCGCATTGTTTCCACTGGCTTTGGTAAAGATACCCGTGATCGTCTCACCCGCCATTATTGTGGATGTCACGTTCTCCGCCGAAAGTTTTTTCAAGACCGCTTTTTGCTCAGGTGTCGCTGTCACATCAATGCGCTCGTAATAGGAACTACCAAATTTCTTCTCAAACTCTTGGTATATTTCCCCCGGGTCTTTGTCCAACTTGGCTGTTATTTCTGCAGCCAAAAGGTTCAGAATTATCCCGTCCTTGTCTGTCGACCATACCGAACCGTCCAAACGTAAAAAAGAGGCCCCTGCACTCTCTTCTCCCCCAAAACCGAGACTGCCTGCATACAGACCATCTACGAACCATTTAAAGCCTACCGGTACTTCAATGACATCCTTTCCAATGGATGCTGCCACCCTGTCAATCATCGAACTTGATACCAAGGTCTTACCGATGCCCAACGCTTTTTTCCAGGCCTTTCTATGTGAGAACAGATACCAGATAGCTACACTGAGATAATGGTTCGGGTTCATCAGGCCTACCGATGGAGTAACAATACCATGCCGATCAAAATCAGGGTCATTTCCAAAGGCGATATCATATTTCTCTTTCAGGGTAATCAGTGAAGCCATAGCATATTGTGATGAGCAGTCCATACGGATCTTCCCGTCATGATCACAGGACATGAAGGAGAAACTCGGATCAACCTTGGTATTGACAATATCCAGGTTCACTCCGTACACTTCTTTGATCTTCTCATAAACGGCAATACCCGAGCCTCCCATCGGATCTACTCCTATCTGCAGATCCGCGTCTTTGATTGCCTGCATATCGATGATCTCAGCCAGTGCCTCGACATAAGGAGATATAAAATCATATTCCTCTACCAGGTTGCTTTTCATTGCCTCTTCATAGGAGACTTTTTCCACTTCGTTCAAACCATTTTTCAAAATTTCATTCGCTCTGTTTTGAATAATCGTCGTCACGTCACTATCTGCAGGTCCCCCATTGGGAGGGTTATACTTAAACCCGCCATCGCTTGGAGGATTGTGTGAGGGTGTAATGACAACTCCGTCACACTGTTCCTGGCTTGTTTTATTTGCTTCCAAAATCGTAAATGAAATCACCGGTGTCGGTGTATATCCATCCGCTTTTGCGATCTTGCATTGAACACCGTTTGCCACGCAGACCTGCAGTGCCGAGATCTGTGCCGGAGTTGAAAGAGCATGGGTGTCCTTACCGATAAAGAGCGTCCCTTCTATACCTGCGTCCTTTCGATACTCACATAGGGCCTGCGTGATTGCAAAAATATGTGCTTCATTAAAACTGTTTTTCAAGGCATTTCCGCGGTGCCCCGAGGTCCCGAAACTGACGGCCTGTTCACTCATACCACTATCCGGCGTACGGGTATAGTACGAAGAGATAAGATTGGGTATGTTTTCTAATATATCAAGAGGAGCCGGTTTTCCGGCATAGGGGTGAAGCATAGTTTTCCTTTTAAATTGTCAGCGTATTGTACCATTCTCACAGATGAAAACAGAAAAAAATATGACTAAAAAAATGGCACCTTGCACGTCTATTCATCTTCGTAACTCCGATATGCGCAACGAATCGACATTTTTTACCTACGAACAGAATCTTACCTGTTTTACAATATGGGCAACTTATTAAGGAGTCCCTATGAAAGTAGTACTAAGCATCGCAGGTTCTGATTCCAGCGGAGGAGCAGGTATACAGGCTGATTTAAAAACCTTTGAGGCTTTTGGTGTATTTGGCACATCCGTTGTCACCGTATTGACCGCACAGAATACAACCGGTGTGACTGCGATTCATGCGGTTCCCTCGGACTTTGTACGCGCACAGATTGAAGCGGTTTTCAATGATTTTGAGGTTGCTGCGATCAAAATAGGAATGCTCTACAGCGCCGAAATCATGGAAGTGGTCAAAGGCTTCATCAGCCGTTATGAGATACCTGTTGTTTTAGATCCGGTATTTATTTCAAAAGCCGGTTCTCCCCTCTTACAAGAAGACACGGTTGAGAGGATGAAAGAGCTATTTGAACATGCAAGCCTGATAACACCCAATCAGTTCGAGGCAAAAGCACTATTCGGATATCTTCCGGGGGATACAGGACCTAATCCTCATCTGAACAGAATGACCACCCCTGTACTTATCAAAAACGAAACCATAGATGAGATGGGCATAGACAAAAGTATTGACAAGCTTTTCATTTCAGATGTGGTACAGGTCTTTGAGAGTGAACGGATCCCGACCAACAATCTACATGGTACGGGATGTTCCTACTCAAGTGCCATTGCCGCCAATCTTGCGCTGGGGAAGTCTCTGCAGACATCGATTTCCATCGCCAAGCAGTTTATCACACAAGCCTTAAAACATGCCCCAGACATTGGCCACGGACCAGGACCGATCAATCATAAGCAAGGGGGTCAGGATGTCGCATAAACTCAAGGGACTATATGCTATTACCGATGAAACACTTACACCGGATGAGACTGTTGTGACACAGGTCGAAGAAGCACTCAAAGCAGGTGTAGACATCCTTCAATACCGGAACAAAACGGCACAAGACGATGAGATTGAAAACATTTGCCGAGAACTTCTTGGACTGTGTAAACAATACAAAGTGCCCTTCATTATTGATGATAGGCCCCACCTCGCACAAAAGATAAACGCTGATGGTTTACATATCGGAAAAGATGATATGCCGATATCTTCTGCAAGAGATATTTTTCCCAAGGGTATCATAGGGGTCTCTTGCTATGGAAGTATCCGTAAAGCCAAAGAGGCACAAGAAGAAGGCGCAGATTACGTTGCTTTTGGCTCATTTTTTCCTTCGCCGACAAAACCTAAATCGGGTATCGTGTCAATGAGTGTCATCCAAAAGGCTAAAGAAGCACTGGATATCCCAGTGTGTACTATTGGAGGGATCAACCGAAACAACATACACGATATAGCCGTACATCAACCGGATATGATCAGTATCGTTCATGACATTTTCAAAGGCGATATACAACAAAACATTAAAAATTTAAAACAAGGAATGAACAGATGAAATTAAAACTCGCAATCGAATGGTTTTTAAACCCGGACCACTTGCCCTTTATTGTGGGTATACGCCAGGGTATCTTTGAAAAGCACGGTCTTGATATAGAGATCATCGAACCAACAGAACATTATGACGGTTTAGATGAACTGTGTAATGGGAACATCCATTTTGCCACCAATGAACCACTACATCTTATTGAACAGTTTGATGAGCGGTTTTTGACCATGGGAACCTATTTCGAGACAAAAGGTGGTGTACTGCTCAAAAAGTCATCCTATGAAAAACTGATACATGGTCAAAGTATCACCGTAACATCCCCTGTGTCCAATGAGAGGACAGACAGTATCGCCTTCGAGATCATCCGCCGGTTTTATGCAAACAAAGGTGTTTATGTACAACGAGACCAAGTCAAGTTTCAAGCCAATGGATTTGAACACCTAAAATACATGAAAGAAGGCGCCGACGCCGGATGGTTATACTTTTATAATTTTGAAGGGGTCGAAGCGAAACATGAGGGGATGGAGGTTTTATTCCTAGATGCCGAAAATGTAGGGTTTGCCAACTTCAGTGCCTTGGACATCTTTACAAACAAACAATGGTACGAGACGAACAAACAGACCTGTGAGGTCTTTATCAAAGCTGTCAAAGAAGCTATAGTATGGATACAAAAAAATTCAGACAAGACCATACAACACTATTATGACTATACTCAGGAAGAGAAAAGTGACTTGATGGATGACATCCTTTCAAGTACCATGGAGTGCTTCCATAATGATTTTCATTCCCTTGCCTCAGACCAGGCACCGATTTTAGGTTTTTTCAGTGAGATTGGGATCACCAAACTTAAATATGATGACTTTAAAAAGGCATTTTTAGCTTGACATAAAGCCGTGCCCTTTTCGAACACGTTCCTCATGAGGTCTATCAGTCTGCCTCTTTCAGATATCTCGATAATTCTTTGATCAAAAGAATATTATCGATGGGTTTTGAAATATGAGCATTCATACCCGCCTGCATATAAGTTTCTACATCCTCCTTCATCGCATTTGCAGTCAATGCAATAATTGGAATCGTACTGCGTTCGCTACCCTCACTGCGAATTCTTCGAGTTGCATCAACACCATCCATATTTGGCATATTGACGTCCATAAGGATCAAATCAAACACTTCCTTTGAAAAAGCATCTACAGCCTCTTCTCCATCATTAACAACTCTACACTTGACACCCAACTCATCCAGTAATATCTTGATCAACATCTGGTTTGTCTTGTTATCTTCAGCAACTAACACATATCCTTCAAACCGATATTCTTTATCTTCCACCATCTCTTCTATATGCTGATCAGCTACAGGTGCGTTAATAGAGAATGAAAATGTACTACCCTTATCTAGTTCACTTTCAACGGTAATATTCCCACCAAGAAGTTCAACAAGTTTTTTGGAAATCGTCAAGCCCAAACCTGTTCCACCATAACTACGTGTAGTAGATGATTCTGCTTGCTCAAATGCGCTAAAAATACGTTGTCTCGCTTCTTCGCTGATACCGATCCCCTCATCCCTCACTGAAACAAAAAGCATGGGCTCTATATAGTCAAGTTTAATCGTGACAGTAGACCTATCAGGGGAGAATTTAATGGCATTTGAGATCAAGTTTGATACAATCTGTTTTAGCCGCAGAGAATCGCTATTTAAATATTTTGGAACACTTTCATCTATTATTAAAGACAACTCGACATCTTTTTCGGTAATGGCCACTTCATAAAACTTCACCAATTCACGTATTTGCTGATAGATATCAAAATCGATTGCTTCTACATCCAGCTTTCCATCTTCTATCTTGCTAATATCTAAGATATCATTGATAACCCCTAATAAAGAACTAGAGGAATTTTTTACTGTAGTGAGGTATTCCAGTTTTTTCGGATCATCTTCATCCTTTCTTAAAAGGTTGATAAACCCTATAATAGCATTTAACGGTGTCCGTATTTCATGACTCATACTTGCTAAGAAAGATGATTTTGCTTTGTTTGCACTATCGGCCTGCTGTTTTGCCTCTACAAGGTTCTCACTCAATTCTTTACTATGCTCCAGAAGTGTATTGATTTCTTGATTCTTATCTCTAAAAGATGCAGCGGCCCTGGTCAAAGCACCAACTTCATCATCCACATCATATACAGGTACCGGGGCATCAGCATTTCCTTTGGAAAGTTCATTAAAAGATTCGGTCAAATAGCTTATCGGACGTATGACACTGCGTGCTATTATAGCAGCGATAAGTACCATAAGGACCAGAGAAATACCACCTACAAAACTTAAAGTCTTGATCGCTGTGACAATTTGATCATTGAAATCATCATCGATCTGTTCAAGTATTTTCTGAGAAGCATCACTGATTAGATTTGCTTGGTACAGTACTTCATAGGATTCAGCTGCCATGACTACATTAACCAAAAAAAGATAACTTCGAATATGCTGAACTTGGGCACTGATGACCTTTGTAAATCGATTGATTTTTTCTTTTATCAATAAGATTTCCGATCGTTTTTGTGCATCTTTTTCCTGCTTGATAATAGTATTTAGCCTCTCATTGAGTATTTTAATATGGGACTTAATCTCTTTAATATATTTATTCTCCAGTGAATCAGCGTAATATAAGGTTGTCTGTTCGACATTATGCAGATTATCCAATAAAATATTACTCATGCTGACTAACTGTAAACTGCCATCTGAAGCATAACGGATCACATCCATTCGGATCTGCTTTATCATGACCTTTTGTTCTCGTTTTAATTTTTGGCGTGTTTGGACCTGTTCTTCAAGCTCTTTGAATGTCGCAAAATATTTTTCTAGATGTGTGTTTATTAGGGCAAAGTTTTTAGCGACAGAAAGCTCCTCTGGCACCTTACTCTCATCACTATATATTTTAATCTTTTCATAACGTTCGTAGGCATCATCCAACGAACTCTTCAGGCCGGTATACGTAAACTTTTGTACACTTCCTTTAAGCCTCTCTACCTCTTTGGCCAACGAGATATTCTTATTGGCAAATTCACTTGTTTTTCGGAAGTTTTGAAAGTTTTGAGAAAGTTGTGTCAGAGTACTGTAGCCCATCCACCCTATAAAGACCACGAAAAGACTGGATATAAAAGATAAAAAATAAATCTTTTTTCTGAGTTTAAAAGGTTTCACGAGTTTTTTCATCCTATTTATCGTGTCAATACAAATTCGTTCCATTTATTAAGACTGTAGTCATAGTTGGACATCACCGTGTTCCATACAGCAATATTCTCATGCCGTCGTATATAAGAGCCTCCTGTTCGGATATCCCCTTTTTTTACAGACACCTTCCCATCCGTACCCCTAAGGTCTGTCCTAGCAACTTTCCCCTCATACCAATACTCCCACTCTTCAGAACTCATCTGTTTTCGTGCACGTTCAGGGTTTGATATATAATATCCCTGGCGTGCAATAAAGGCTCCGGCCCAACCTGAAAGCCACCAGTTCATGAATTGATAAGCTGCATCTTTTCGTTCTCCTTCACATGCGCTTGAAAGGCACTGCACTCCATGCCACGCCCTATAGCCTTCTTTTGGTGCGGCATAAATACATGGTATTCCCATTCCATTTAAGCTGGACACAGCTGGAGAGAACATACTTTCTATATCCACTTCATTTTTAGCCATTAATT
>JBFEXS010000053.1:0-14613 GCA_041562555.1 Sulfurimonadaceae bacterium | reverse complement strand
GGGCACGGCAATGATTGTTGGCCTGTAATCGATCGCATCCGGATAGAAACGTACAAGATCGATAGACTCTTTTAACAGTGTGACACACTGCTCATCCGAGATCTCTCTGTAGAGGTTTCCTCCCGCATGAAGATGACAGATGGGAGGTCCGTTCACCAGACTCGGACCCTTTTCAAACAGCGTGACATCCACTCCGATCTCACTCAGATAGAGTGCTACCGTCGATCCGGCTATCCCCCCGCCGACAACTGCGACTTTTGCCTTCCCTGCCATGGGTTTACGCCTGCTTGCCCAAGTATTGCGATATTTCCGAAAAATCATCTACGACATAATCCGGTCTGTACACATGAATGTCTTCACCATAGTTATATCCATAGCTCACACCGATACTCTGCATCCTCGCAGCATTGGCTGCCAACAAATCATTTTTGGAATCACCTATCATCACACACTCGTCTACATCAAGCCCCAATCTTTCGCAGGCATGTAACAAAGGCATAGGGTCAGGCTTCTTTACACTCAGGCTGTCACCACCCACACTGAACTCAAAAAACGACTCCATACCAAGACCTTCCAATAAAGGTGCGACAAAAGCAAAGGGCTTGTTTGTCACGACGACCATACGATATCCCCGATCTTTCAATATCTCCAATGTACTCAGTACCTTGGGATAACACTTCGTATCTATGCAAAGATTGTTCTCATAGGCCTTCAAAAAAACAGACAAGGCCTCATTCAACAATGCTTCATCAAGCGTATCGTCCGGATCGACCTTTCCGCTCAACCCGCGTCTTACCAACATCTGTGCACCGTTACCGACCCAGCCTCGGATCACCTCTTCTTCGAATGTTTCCCTTCCCAATGTCACGAGCATCTGATTCAATGCTACCGCAAGATCGGGGACACTGTCCACCAAGGTTCCATCCAGATCAAACAAGATCGCTTTTTTATCGTTTAATACCACGTTCTGCCCTATTCTCAAAAAGCTTATAATTATTATTACTTGATGGAACTATACCTTTTAAAGCTAAAAATTATTTTTATACCATATGGATACCTCAAAACTTAAGCGTCTGTAAATATTTTCTGCCTTAGCGACCAAGGCGGAAAGAGCCGGGTTTGAAGCTTTCTATCCGAGAATCAGCTATAATCACAACACTAAAATTCAAAGGCCCAGCATGTCTACCTTCCCTTCTATCCTTCAACAATTTCGATCATTCTGTTTTCAGACAGAGGGATCTACACAAGATATCCCAAAGACAATCGAGTATTTTTCCGTATTTGGGGGAATGGGCTGGAACATCGATCTCACTATACCTCTTGATGCGCTGATCGAGCAGAAGATACTAAAAAACTATCGATATATTCATGGAGACATCACAAAGATCACCCAATCAAACAAACTGCATCATGCCATTCTTACGGCCCTTGCAACCGGTGACGGAAGAGAGCATTCCGCCTTTAAAAAGGCACGTGCAGGACGACATGAGGGAGAAGAGTCCGTTGATTTTCTTGAAGACAATGATCTGCTGATGCGTGAGAAGTCTCAGGCCAAACCCCTGGACAGCAGTGAAGAGGTTTCTGACAAGCTTCGCTTCACACTTCCGTTTATGCGCTTTTGGTTCGCAAATGTCTCTCCCTATTACAAAGGCATTAAAGAAGGTGACTTTTCCGAGTTTAACACAGCATGGGAGAATACGAAGACTGAGTTCTCCAATGTCATTTATGAACGCCTTGTCCTGGAACTGGTGAAGATGAGTTTTTCCAAAAGCGATCCTATCATGAAGATAGGTTCCTACTGGGACAACACTACCAGTCTTGATATTCTGGCTAAGACAAAATCGGGAAAAGTAATCGCAGGAACCTGGAAACTCTCCAAATCGAAGGCGAAAAAATCTGAACTGAACAAACTCAAAGCGGACTGTGACAGGATCGATCTTCCTGCAGATATCTTTATCATCTTCTCGAAAAGCGGTTTTTCCAATGAGCTCAAACAGGAAAAGGGTGAGAGCCTAAAGCTCCTGACGCTAAAGAACCTCAATGAGCTCATCCGGGAGCTTGTCCCCTCGGACCTTATCGAGAATACGAATAAAAAATACTAAGGGACAGCTCCAGACCTCATCATGGCTTTGACACTCTGTGCAGAACACTAGAGTTTTCCCCTGCGAAACGCCCGTTGAATGAGGATGTTCAGAACACCCAGGTCATTTCGCATCTCTTCGAGGGTATATGTCCGAGAAGGAGAGTCCTGCATCAGTTTGAGCATTCGCTCGATCTCTTCACGGTCTTCGGGAAAGACACATAGGATATCTCCCGATTCCTGTTTGGACAGTCTCTCTTTCAAGGCCTCATTTGACTTGAGAAGCTCCTGCTTCTGGGCTTGACTGCTCTGCAGCTTGGAATGCACGGCTTGCTGCATCTGATTCAGACTGTCTGCCAGAAACTTCAATTCATCGTCTTTGACGTTCAGCTTTAGCGCCACCGAAGGATCATCCGTTCTGTGCATAACCTCGTTGGCAAATTCTGCCATCTTGAAGAGATGACGGGTGACCATGTGTGAGAAGATATACAGCATGATAAAGGCAACGATAAAGGTCTTTATCGATTGTGTCAGAGCGATAAGATAGAACTTCTCTTTCAACCTGTCACGCAGCTGGGCCAGATCTGCTTTTAATACCAGGGTGCCCAGAGCATACTCTTTATCATTATAGATATGCGTCATAGGATAGACCTTTTCGACCGTATCCTTTCCATGGTCCTCTCCATAAAAGATATTTTCTCTGTCTTTTCTTATGACTGCGGCATACGAGACATCATGAAAACTAAGGAGGCTCTCCAACTGCACACGAATAAGCTGTTCATTATCCTGCCAAAGGTTCAGGGTCATACTCTTTAACGCAGAGGCCCGAACCTGTTCAAGCCGTATGTTCAGCAACTCCTTCTCCTCTTTATAATCACTATAGAGCTGTATTGCCGTGGCAATAATGGAAAAGAATGTACTGACGATGATGATATTACGTATTAAGCGTCTGCCGATAGGGGCTTTGACATTTGTCATGTTTTCTCTTTGCGCTGAACTTAAATTCTCTTTATTATACTTGACATTTCTAACACTTTCTTTAATCAGGAAGTGCTTACTCGTCCTCTTCTCTTATGACTGTAACCAGATGTTCTACCTGCCTGATCAAAGGACCGTAAAACTGCGTATACAGTTTTTCATAGGTCCCGTCATCATGCAGTGACTGATAGGCCTTGGTAAGCTGCGGGACATATGCTTCATTTTTTTTATGCAATTGGGGATATAGAGGTCTGGACATCAGAGGTTTATCCACCAAATACAGCTTTGTATCTTCCAATACCTTCATATTGCTATACAGGCCCGCCCTGTTGATCACCGCAACATCCAATCGACCGGAGATCAACATACGTACCAGGGTCTCATAATTGGTCGCCTTGAACAAAGAGACAGGCTTTGCCTCCTGTGCCATCAAAACCGCGATCTTCATCCCGTTAATCACACCGACATTATATTGAGACAAGTCCGAGGGTTCTGAGATGTGCACTTTCCGATTGGCAAGGACGACAAGGTCGATGGATGCACTGGAGGCAGGAACACGGACAAGGTTTGGATAATAGTTCCCAATCTCCCACACACGTGCTGCATCTCCGTCATCAATACCCGAGTTTGCATTGATCAAGGAACGTTTATTGGGCAATACCTGAAAATCCAGTCCAATGTGCGCACGCAAGAACGCCTCCTGCGCCACAGCCTCCACAAAATTGCTCACAGGCGGGTTGAAACCTGTGTTCATCGTCAAGATGGGAAAGGTATCCGCCACTACAACACTTGCCAATACCATCCATGAGAGTAAGAGTTTCATCATTTTCCTTTTCAAAACGTATAGGTGACCACAAGGTCAAGGTCTAAAAGTTCGACCTGTTTTCCGGCATAGGTATATTCACTGGTTTTATAGATCACACCTGTCAGAACAGTCAAAGACTTCGTTGGCTTGTATTTGAAGAGTGCTCCCGTTTCAATGGCATCATCTTCGCCGAGTTTGACAGGCAGTTCAACCGGCTTGGCAGGAGCAAAGGTCCCCGGTGTACTTGACTTTCCATAGTTTGCGTAATAGCTGATGAACGTCAACTCCTCCATGAGATCATAATTAAAGCCGAGTTTGTAAGCATCAATATCCGCTCTGTAGGCATTACGGGAGAAGAAGGTCGAGGTATATGCCGGGTCCCCGCTCCAGGGATTTACTATACGTGAACTCCCCGAATGATTATAGGCCAGGGAGAAGAAGGCTTTATTCACCTTGAATGTCCCTTTCACACCCCACATATATGCCGAATCGGAATCCATCAACGCATCTGCGAGATCATCCCCTACGCTGTCAATGCGAAGGTATTGCGCAGACAGAGAGTAGGCTGTTTGGGACTCTTTTTTCGCATACGCTGCATCCGCGTACAGCATATTCATAATGTCATGGGCATAAAAATCCCATATGCGAAGCTGTGTATCTTCCAGGGAGCTGTTTTCTATAGCAAGCGCTGTAAGTCCGTTCGTATGGGCACTGTTGTCTGCCAGGGTCTGCTTTTCAATTGCGATGAAATCCCCGCGTGTGTTCAGACCGTTTTGAGTCGCACCGGCCGTATTGGTCAGTTCACCGATCAGACCGAACTCCACCGGTGCCCGATTACCATAGGCCATCTTCTCGATTTGGGCAAGGGTGACCTTTGTCTTGTCAAGACTGCTGTTTTCATACTGTATTCCCTCAAACATATTGGGCATATAGGTATAGATCGAGTTCGTCAAGGGTGAATCAAGATGGTAACGGCCTCCAAGAAGCTGATTATCTTTATCTTTGTAATGCACATTCGCTTCACCCAAGACCGCCTTTGAAGAGTAATCCGCCGTAAAGAAGCGTCCGGCACCCATAATCGTGTTCACGTCATCGGTATCATTCAGCCCTGTCCCTCTGGCGTAATAAAACGCGACCGTAGCACCGATCCCACTGAGTTCGGGAGAGTGATAGCGCAGATGCCCCCCAATGGTACTCGCGTCGATCTTATAATCATGACTGCGTCCGCTCTTTACGTAGGCAGGATCAAAGATATGGTACAAACGGATCAGTCCTTCGACCTTACCGGCATTTTCCTGTGGTTCATCAATATCCTCTGTCGCCACAATATGCACCGGCAGTAATACAATCAAAAGGTATCTGAGAATAGAATGCATGGTATCCCCCTGTATGGAAAAAGATCGTTGACAGACATTCCACACTATTATTAATTCTTATATACTAACATAATATTCACATAAAGGAAACAAGATCGGATATTTTTATTTAGAATCTGTTTTTCATGCTATAATCATTCTATGAAGATTGTTAAATTTGCCTCTTTGCTTTTGCTCTTCTTTGTATTCAACGCCTCTCTTCACGCCGAAAAAAAAGGGCTTGAATCTGTCAGTGTACAACTAAAATGGTTTTATCAGTATCAGTTTGCAGGCATTCTCATCGCCAAGGAGAAAGGCTTTTATGCACGGGAGGGACTTGATCTGACCATCAAGGAGAGAGACCCCGCAAAAAACAACATCCTGCAGGTTATTGAAGGGGAATCCGAATATGGACTGTCCGACTCCGTCATCTTGCGCTATCGTGCCCAGGGCTACCCTGTCAAAGCTCTTGCCAGTATCTTCCAGCACAACCCTATGGTCCTTATCGCAAAAAAGGAGAGTGGCATTATCAGTCCCTACGAGATGAGAGGAAAACGCATCTCCTATCAGGAAGGACTGGATGACAGTGTAATCACCAGTATCCTCGAGTTTGGAAACATATCAAAACGTGATATTATCAAGATGCCTATGGATTTCACCCATATGGATTTTGTCAACGGTGATGTCGATGTTTCCGAGGCTTATATCAGTAATGAACCCTATTGGATGAAGCACAAATACGGTATCGAGCTGAACATCATCGATCCAAAAAACTATGGGATCGATTTCTACGGTGACATTCTTTTCACAACGGAGAATGAGATCAAACACCATCCCAAGCGTGTAGCAGCTTTTAAAAAAGCGACCCTGGAGGGATGGGCCTATGCTATTGAACACAGAGAAGAAGTAATACAGCTGATCCTTGACAAGTACAACACACGTGATCTTGATTATGACCGACTTGCTTATGAAGCCAAGATCATAGAGAACCTGATCGCTGCAAAGTATATCCCTCTGGGTGAGATCCGTAAAGAACGTTTTCAGATTGTACGATCCCTCTATATGAAAAAGGGGATCCCTGCTGACAAACTGGAGAAGGCCATAGATGAACTTATCTATACACCCGGTGACGGATTTGCTCTATTCCATCAATATATCTATCCCATCTTGATCATTTCCCTGGTGCTCTCTATATTGACCCTTTTGCTCATGTATTATAATCACCGTCTGTCACACCTGGTAAAAGTGCGTACCCAAGAACTCGAAGATGCGAAAATAAGGGCGGAAGAAGCAGCCGAGTCCAAGGCCACCTTTTTAGCGAACATGAGTCATGAGATCCGGACTCCGATGAATGCTATATTGGGATTTGTCGAACAACTCTCCAAACACGAGCAAAACACCGATCGCAAAAAAATGTTTGAGACCATCGAACACTCTTCCCAGGCACTCTTAACCGTGATAAACGATATATTGGACATCTCCAAACTCCAAAGTGGAAAGGTAGTCATCGATGTACACAGCTGTAATCTGCGCAAGCTGTTCTCAGAGGTCGAGGAGCTCTTTCATATCAACTGCAATAAGAAACAGATCCATTTTAAACTCACTGTCATGGAAGACGTCCCCGAATACGCTCTGCTTGATGGTATGCGATTAAAACAGATCATCACCAACCTACTGGGTAATGCCATCAAGTTTACCAATGAAGATGGCCACATCCGAGTGGATGTCGTCTTTGATGAAAAAAAGCAGCAGATCGAGGTCTTTGTCGTTGATGACGGTATCGGTATTGCCAAAATCCATGTCGACAAGATCTTCAATGTTTTTGAGCAGGAAGATGCGTCAACGACCCGGCGTTTCGGCGGGACCGGCCTGGGACTGACGATCTGTAAACAACTCATCGAGCTGATGGATGGGGCTATCGGCGTGGATAGTCAGGAAGGGGACGGGAGCCGTTTTTATATTTCACTTCCCTATCATCCGTGTACTCAGAACAGTGAGCAGACCAATGCAGCCCTGCTGTCTGAAGCATTGACGCTGGAAGGAAAGGTCCTCATTGTGGAAGACAACCATACAAACCAACTACTGCTCAGCATGATTCTGGATGATCTTGGCATCACTTACGATATTGCCGATCATGGACAAGCCGCTGTTGATATGATAGGTTCAGGAACTCACTATGACCTGATCCTTATGGACGAGAACATGCCTGTGATGAATGGCATGGAAGCAGTCAAGCTTATCCGAGAACATGAAAAGGAAAACGCCGTAGAAGCAGTCCCTATCATCGCTGTGACAGCCAATGCACTCAGCGGTGACAAAGAACGTTTTCTTGAAGCGGGTATGGATGATTATGTCGCAAAACCCTATAATGAGATCACGCTACGGCAGACCCTTGCAAAATACCTCTCAAAGAAGGAATCATGAACGAATTTGATCCGGAAAAATATCGTGCCATGGTACGCTCCTACCAGGAAAAAGATGATCCCCTCGGATGGTTTGACTCTATCTATACGGATGCCCAGGGAGACTATACAAAAGTCTTCTGGGCAGATCTTGCAGCAAGCCCCTACCTACTTGAATGGCTCCGGCAATGTACCCCATCTCCCAAGGGTAAAAAAGCGATTGCCATCGGTTGCGGTGTCGGTGATGATGCCGAGGCAATGAGTGAGGCAGGATACGAGGTGACGGCCTTTGATATCTCTGCTGAAGCGATTCGTTTGTGTAAAGAACGTTATCCCGACACAAAGGTCCGCTACCTCGTCGCTGATCTGTTCGACTATCCTCCCGAATGGGACAAAGGCTTTGATCTGGTCTATGAATGCAACACCATCCAAGTCCTTCCGGGGAAATACAGAATCCGGGCCAGAGATGCTATGATCTCGCTTATGGCTGATAATGCACATATACTTGTCTCCTGTCGCAGCCGACGTAAGGGAGAACAAGAAGATGCCATTCCCCTTCCTTTGGACAAAGAGGAGATCGATGGGTTTAAGCACTGCGGGTTAAAAGAAGAGAGCTTCTTGGCCTATGATGATACACAAGAGCCTCCCGTGCCCCATTTTTTTGCCTGTTATCGCAAAATACATGACTGAAGAACAAAAAGACAAGCTCAAAGAGACCATACTCCGCGAGTTAAACATAGTGGATAACTATATACGGGAGCTTACGGAGTTCTGTAAGCCTATTGCACCCGAATGTGCTTTAGGAGATCTGGCACGTTTCGAACTCATGCATGATCAAAGCAGCTATGAGAAACGTTTACACGAGGCCAAGCGCAGAAAGACAAGGCTTCAATATGCCTTGTCCCGCATAGATACAGAAGACTTCTGCGAGTGTGAGGAGTGTGGGGAAGAGATCCCCTTTGCACGTCTTGAGCTTATGCCCGAGTCAAGACTCTGCATAAACTGTGCGCATCAGACTAAGAGATAAACTCGACAATCTCTTCGAAAGGCTCTCTTTGCTGCGTTGACTGTTCATTGACACGATATCCGAAAGGAAGTAGCATCGCGACCTGATATTTCGTCGTATCCAGTTCCAAGATGGACTCCACCTGCTTCTTGTCAAACCCCTCTATCGGACAGGAATCTATCCCGATATATGCTGCCGCTGTCATCATATTTCCCGCTGCTATATAGCTTTGTCTTGCTGTCCAGCTGTAGATATTAGCATCTGTACTCAGCGTCTCCTCAAGATGTTTCCCATACAGGTCCAGATAAAACTCCAGTTTTTCCTGAGGCATGTCGCGACGTGCAAAACGCTGTTTAGGGATACCCGTATGCGGTTTTACACTCTCAATACCTGCGAGTACGACAACAAGATGCGAGCACGAGGTGATCTGTACCTGATCCCAGCACGCAGGTCTGAGTTTTGCCTTGAGTTCTTCATTGGTGATTACAAGGAATTTCCAGGCCTCCATACCAAAGGATGAAGGGGATTTGCGTCCTGTTTCAAGGACAAACCTTATCTCCTCATCCGAGATTTTTTTCGTCTCATCAAAGAGCTTGCATGCGTGTCTAAAATCCATCGCTTTCATAAAATCATTGTACATTTTCTCTCCTTTAAAATGTTTCTTATGCTTTGTTCAGAATGACTTCAATCACATCTGATGTATACATCGGCGATAGGCCCCAGAGTTTTCCAAGCTCCGCAGCATTTTCCGCCAAATCTTTGATCGCAGTTTGAGGGATGCCTGCTTGAGCAAGGCTTACCGGTGAACCGATCTTTGAGAACCAGGACTCAAGGGCATTTATTCCTTCATCCGCCGAGCCAAGACCAAAAACTTCTTTGGCAAAACGTTCAAACATTGGCAGGTTCTGTTCTTTATACCACTTCATCCATGCCGGGATCACAACGGACAGTCCTGCTCCATGTGCCACATTGAACAATGCCGAAAGCGCATGTTCGATCATATGGTTGGGAAAGTTTCCTCCGGCCGTTCCCGTTGGAGTGAGGCCGTTCAATGCCTGTATTGTCGTCCATGCAAACTCCCCTCTTGCCGCATAATCCTTTGGATTTTCAAGTAAGATCTCTGTCGTTTCCATGATCGTCTTGATGATCGATTCGACGATACGGGAGTTGAAGTTTGGATGGGATGTCGCCGTAAAATAGACCTCGATACAGTGTGCGATGGCATCGACTGCAGAATAGGCAAGATACTCTTTTGGTACACTCATCATCAGTTCGGGATTGATCACGGACAAGACAGGATTGATGCGTACAGATTGAATCGAGTACTTTTGTTTGGTCTCATCTTTCATCACTACCGAGTTACCGTTCATCTCACTTGCGGCGGCAGCCAGTGTCATCACAGTAAAAACAGGAAGTGCCGCTTCTATCTGTGCCTTTTGTATAAAGAAATCCCAGACATCTCCCGCATACATGACACCAGCAGCAATGGCCTTAGCGGAGTCGACAACCGAGCCTCCTCCTACACCTAAAACCGCCTGAAGATTGTTCTCTTTTGCAATACGGATACCGTCATACACCCGTGAAAGCAGAGGGTTGCTTACCACTCCGTCCAGCTCTTCATAGTGAATGCCCTCGGCTTGCAGTGAAGCTATGATATCATCATATAGACCGGACCTTTTAATGCTGCCTGTCCCATAGACGAGTAGTACACTCTCATATCCTGCTTCTTTGATATACGCACCAATATGCTTCTCTTTGCCTTTACCGAACTCTATCTTGGTCGGGTTATAGTATGTAAAATCATTCATATACACTCCTTTCCATGCACTGTTTTGAGAATTATATACCTAAGATTCTTTACTTTACTTTAGGTAAGTAAGTGAATTATATTTCATTTATGATATAATTTTTCCAAAGGAAAGCCTTGTACTACATCAATGATAAAGAGTATGTCTGTTCTGTGGATATTACATTGGATATTTTTAATGATCGCTGGAAGATGAAGATCATCTGGCATCTGCTCAATTCAGACCTTCGCTTCAAAGAGTTGCATGCTCTTGTGGGGGACATATCACAAAAGACACTGACCATAAAACTCAAAGAGCTAGAACAAAAACATATCATTCACAGAGAGGTCTATCCGGAAGTGCCTCCCAAAGTAGTCTATTCCCTTACACCGATCGGAAAAGAACTCGAACCGGTTGTCACACAGATGTATGAATGGGGAATAGCCTATGTGAAAGCTCATGGAAAGACCGATGAGCGATCAAACTGTACTCGCTGAAGAGCATAAATGTTCAATCCTGCATAACTTTACTTCCTTATGTAATAACTTCAACTACACATCAGCCAATTCATGTAAGTATATTAAAAATAATTATATAAAAGGCTGATATGTGCTAAGGTTCCTTCTGGCAAATTTCAATAGACTCTCTGTTGTCATCAGTCTCTTTTTACTAAGCTATATCATCTCCATCAGTCTATATATAAATGATGCTTCCGATAAAATCAATAACTATTATATCCCGCTGATCGCAGACCTTCATACGATTCAGCTCGAACATGCCAAATCCCACCTATGGTTTGAAGAGCTTCTTAGCGGAGATAAGAGTGTCAAGTTTGAAGATATACAAAAAAGCTATGATTATATATCTCAGAACATAGAGCACTCAGCATACCTGTTGACATTCATAGAGGTCTCCGACAAGCCTGTCCTCTCAATGAAAGAGCAGCACCTTGAATTGAATGAACTTGTGAACGAGCGTTTTAAGAACCAGATCAAGGGAATGACCGGAAGTGCCCAGGACACAGAGTTTGATACCTATTCTTTAGCCTTTATCCATGATACGGAAGTACTTACGAATGAGGTAAAAGAGCTTTTAACCCAGACTATCCATGCCATCCAGGTAAAAAAGACAACTCTGATCGTACTGCTGGTCATACTAACGCTACTGCTCGCACTTACCCTGTACAATTATATTAAACTGCAGAAGTCCTATCAAACACAACTCCAATATGAAGTCGAGAAAAAGACCCATGACCTTCATATAGCGAAGCAGAAGGCTGAAGACTCCAGCCGGGCGAAATCCGAGTTTCTGGCGAACATGTCCCATGAAATACGTACTCCGATGAATGCTATCGTCGGCTTTGCAGAGCTTCTTGAGAAAAAGCTGCATGATGAGAGATATAAAGAGCATGTACATAATATCCTGAGCGGGTCAAAAAACCTTTTGACCATCATCAATGATATCCTTGACCTATCTAAGATCGAAGCCGGAAAACTGCAGATCTCACCGGAGCCAAGTTCTATCCATCAACTCTTTGGTGAACTACATTCCATGTTCAAGCTAAAAGCGGAAGAAAAGATGCTGGCCTTCGAGTTTGAGCTGTCCCAAGAGCTTCCCCTTTGTCTGTTTATAGATGAAACCCGTCTGCGTCAGATCCTTTTGAACCTGATTAGCAATGCCATCAAATTCACCCATAAGGGAAGCGTAAAAGTCAAAGTCAAGACCTTTAATCTGAATGAGAAAAGTGTCGATCTCATGATCAATATAGAAGATACCGGAATCGGAATAGCACCTAATGAGCAAGAAGCTATATTTCAGCCCTTCCAGCAAAAAGAGGGACAAAACACACGAAAATACGGTGGCACAGGTTTAGGTCTTGCTATTTGTGACAAACTTGCATTGATGATGGGCGGTGAAATCCAGCTGACCAGTAAAGAAGGAGAGGGATCAACCTTCAGTTTAACACTGGTGAACATACCTATCATAGCCCACGAAGTGTGTGATGATGTGCTCATCGATGATACTGACCATCAATTTGAGGGAACCGTACTCGTCGTTGACGATATTGGGTCCAACCGTCTTCTTATTTCCATGACCCTGGAGGATTTCAATGTCACGGTTCTTGAAGCGGAAAATGGCCAGGAAGCCCTGGATATACTACAGACAGACAAACCGGATCTCATACTTATGGATATTCAGATGCCTGTGATGGATGGGTTTGAAGCCTGCAGGCACATTCGTGAGAATGAACAGACGAAGGCCATCCCGGTGGTTGCCCTTACCGCCTCAGTGATGAAAGAGGAGATAGAAGATATTCTCAATGCTGACTTTGACGGGTTTCTTCACAAACCTCTGGACAACAAACTCTTCATGAACACCCTGCATAAACATCTCAGTTCTTAGGCATCCCGATGACGTGACCTTGATCGTTGTTTACGACTTCTTTGTCCCCTCTCACCTTCGATTCTCTTTCCTTGTACCGGTTGTTTATTCCCACCATTTGACCCGGTATTACGGTCACGGCCTGGCTTTGGAGCTCTTCGTTTTCCTCCGCCCTTTTGTATCGGTTCAGCCTTGATTGAAGGGTCCGGTGTGAACCCTTTGATCTGTACCTTGGGGATCTTGTTCTTTATAAGAAGTTCGATGTCCTTGAGATACTCATGTTCATCTACACAGACCAAAGATACCGCTTGCCCCTTATTGCCTGCCCTACCGGTTCTGCCGATACGGTGGACATAGTCCTCGGAGATATTTGGCAGTTCAAAATTGACCACCTGGGAAAGTTGATCGATATCGATCCCCCGTGCGGCGATATCTGTAGCGACCAGAACACTGACTGAGCCATCTTTGAACTGTGTCAAAGCTTTTGTACGTGCATTTTGACTCTTGTTTCCATGTATGGCTGCAGCACTGATCCCGTCCTTGTCCAATTGAGCACACAGGCGATTCGCTCCATGTTTGGTACGGGTAAAGACCAGAACCTGTTTCCAATTGTTCTCTTTGATAAGATGCGTTAACATCTCACGCTTTCGTATCTTGTCCACGGGATAGACGATCTGTTCGATCTGCGCGGATGTGGCATTCGTACGTGCGACTTCAATAAGTACAGGATCGTTTAAAAGCGAATCTGCAAGTTTTTTGATCTCTTTGGAATAGGTCGCTGAGAACAGAAGGTTTTGACGACTGGAGGGGAGTACCTGAAGTATCTTCTTGATATCATGGATAAACCCCATGTCCAACATTCTGTCAGCCTCGTCTAAAATGAGGTATTCTACCTCTCGTAGATCAAGTGCTTTTTGATTCATCAGATCCAAAAGGCGTCCCGGTGTACCGATGACGATATCCACACCGTTTTTAAGGGTATGGATCTGTGGATTGATACTCACGCCTCCAAAGATAACCGTTGATTTAAATGGAAGATACTTCCCGTAATCACGTACGCTCTGTGCGACCTGTGAAGCAAGTTCACGTGTCGGTGTCAATACCAAAGCACGCACCGGCCGTTTACCTTTGGGCTTGGGGGATGTTGAGAGTCGCTGTAATAAAGGAAGCGTAAATCCCGCTGTCTTTCCTGTACCTGTCTGTGCACCGGCAAGGATATCATTGCCGTTCAAGACGACAGGAATTGCCTGTGCCTGAACCGGTGTCGGAGTCGTATACCCCTGTTCTGTAACAGCACGTAATATGTGCTCGTTTAAACCTAATTGTGTAAATGTCATAATAATCTGTCTTTTGTGATCAAACCTGCCAAGTTGTTCTTGGGTCGGTCTAGTTTGAAAGGAGTTTGTTTTTGAAGGGTAATAATGTAGAAAGTCATACTCTTATATATAAAAACGGAGTCAGTCACCGACCGAGGGTGCTGAAAGTAAACGTATTGTATCATAAAAATAAATATTTTTTATAATACTTGATTATTTATAATATTTATTTAAAAAACTGTTAAGCTGATTGGCAAAGGCGTGAGCATCTTTTTGACTATAGGGCTTGGGTCCCTTTGTCATCTCACCGCTTTGTCGGATCTCTTCCATCAGATTACGCATGGCAAGATACTGTTTGATATTATCAACACTGTAAAGCTCCCCCCGATGATCGATAGCATGAGCATGTTTTGAGATCAGACGATCCGCCAGGGGGATATCTGCCGTGATCACCAGGTCGCCCTCCCTACACATTTCGACAATTTTGTTATCTGCCTCATCT
>JBFEXS010000052.1:0-14704 GCA_041562555.1 Sulfurimonadaceae bacterium | reverse complement strand
CCCACATCCCCTTGATATAGTTCGACTCCTCAGGCTGCTGTAAGAGGGTCGGCTTTTTAAAGTCTACCCAATCGGCGGTCAACATATCGATCTTACGTTCTCGTGTATAGATACCATGTTCCGTCAAAACAAAAGGAATCTTTCGATCATACGCCGTCAAGGTCGCCAGAAACCCGGCATAACCGGTAGAAGGACTATGTAGAAGCTTTACTCTGGGCATCTTCTTGGCAATCTTCGCCAGTTTCCAAATCGGTTTATGTATGTTGCGCACTGTCCAAAAATAGTCGATGAAGGATATATCGGGACAATTTTCCTTATACCGCTGTTCAATAAACTCCCAAGCCTGTTGTGAAAAAAGAAAATCCTCATAGGGGATTTTGTCTGTATAGAACTCGATGTTATGCATCTGTTCAGGTAGAGCCTCGCTTTTTCCCTTAAAGAAACTATAAAGCTCCTTTACCACCTTCATCGCCTCTTCATCTCCGGGACGCTTGTGGGGAAGTTTTTGGGTACCGTCAAAAAGGTAATGTACTTCCAGGTGCACAAGGTTATCCGGCAGTTCGTACAAGACATCACCATAGTCTTCTTCTCTCGAACCTAAAAATACGATACCGAATTTAAATTCATTCAACCCGACCAAGAGCTGATGAATCCAAGAAGAGACCCCTCCTCTGATATACGGATAAGTACTCTCTCCCATGATCATGATATCGACCTCGCTACTTTTACGTATATACTTAGCCATGATCTCTCCACTGCGCAACAACAGGATGCATAGTTGCATTCATGTCAAGGGTCGTCACTTCTCTTAACATGGAACGGATAGACTTATAATTTCCCCGTTTGAAGTAAAGCTCTGCAAGATAGGGGATAATATATTCATGTTCTACCCCACTTTCTATCGCTATGACAAAACATGTCGTAGCATCTTCATAGGCTTCCTTATGCAAATATATCTTACCCAGCAACACGTGGATCTGTGCATCACCTATGCGCGCCTGTGCAACCATATGCGCATATTTAAAGGACTCTTCTATCAGGTAGGCTTTCAAAATATCATCTGAAAGATCAAAATAGATCATCTCCCAATACAAGAAAGCCAACTCTCTAGCAGCCATCAAACGGCCCTCTTCATCAATACTGTGCTTGTATCGTTCAGATGCTTCATGAATTTTTCCATTAAGCCCCTGTTCCATATTATCAATCAGAGAAAAACTGTATAAACGTATCTCGTCATCCTTTTCGGAGAGAGAGTTTTTGATGACCGAGACATTTTTTTGCGTCATATTGTCTGCCATCGTGGATAGAGCTTTCATACGAAGTTCTTGAGGGGCTAAAGTATTCGCCATCAGATCTACCATAGAGCCCTCTCCGAAGGCCCTTTTGACATGGGGGAACTCCTGATCAAGGTCCTCCATATTAATAAGTTTTGTATTTTTCAAGGGCTTCACATATCTTACGTTCAACAGATAATAAACCATCCAGATACTAAAGAGATATCCGATAACAGGCAATGCCAGATTAAACAGCAATAAAAATGCAAACTTCAACATCCAATGATCTTTATATCTACGCGTCAGATAGGAGGCACCCAAACCCGAGATTAAAGCAGCAAGAAAGAGATGGGATAGATAAAAGAGTGAGAATGCGCCAAAAGATATTGTATCAAGCATCAACAATCTCAACTCCTGAATAGGCTCTAAAGATCTGTAATTCTGAGATATCAAAAAACGAGTGTTCTATTGCTGGCTCTTCCTCATCCAATTTCAACAACTTGAACAAACGCGTCAAGAAGCCCTGTGCCGAAGCTTGATCGGCAAAAGGGAAAAGAATACTGATCACCTCCTTATCCTCATATTCATGTGCTGAGATCATATCCAAAGAACGCAAGTTCTCTTCCGCCTTTTCCAGTATAAGATGCCCCAAAAGTTTATCACTGCTTCTAATAACAAGCACCGTTGAATTCACCCGGAACTCCTTATGAATCTTTTCAAGACGCATCAATTCATAATAAAACGTATCATCTTCCAGGGCATGCTTCTTTTCATTCCCCAATATCTTCCATTTTTGAAGTTCATCCAAAAAATAGGAGATGATAATGGATATGGAGATCAAGTTATCCTTGTTAAAGGACATGAATGGCATATCCTTGATAAGCAAGAGTGCAAGGACCTTGTTTTCACTTACAACGGGAACAACAGCCAAATAAGCACTATTGTTCTCTACCTCTTCAGAACTTACATAAATCGGTGTCTTCTTCACCAAGGCCATCTGTATCATAGGGTCTTTACTGTCGACTTCACGCTTGAAATGCTTATCCTGTATGGAATAGACCTTTCCTTTTCTAACTGTACGGATCTCTGCATCACTGACATTAAATGACTTCTTCAACAAAAGTAAAAAGTTTTTATAATAATCCTGATTGCGTACATATGCCTCTTTAAGCTGCCGTATACTATTACGAATACTCATCGGCTTGAAGACATAGTTCTTTTCCAACTGATCATGGGAAATCTTCAAGGTATAAAAAGCATTGGAAAGCTCGTCCAGTTTTTTGTTCAGATAGGCATTTTTACTGCTGTTTTGGGATATCTTTCTATTCCAGAAATGATGAAATTCACCAAAGACAAGTGTCAAGACCAAAAGTTTTAAGAAGATCTCGATTGGAAACTCGGTATAAAAATATTTCATCGATACCGCAAGAAGAAAAATCGCGAAAATCCCGTTAGACGACCCATGAAAAAGTGTGATAACAGCCAAAACAATGATCGCGTAACTAATCTCATATTCAATAAGAAGGGGATCTTTTGCTTCGATCCAGTAACCTAAAAGGATAAACCCGAAGATCACAAATGCAGTCTCTAATAAAGCATATTTTGAAACTGCAATACGTAATTTATGCGTTGCAAGCATTGATAATATATCTATTCTTGATCAAACATCGAGACAATCATCTCTTGCGCGGTTGTACCTATCGAAGCATTTCCCCAGTCGTTACTTGAAGCGGTACTGTTCCAAATAACCGCTGAGGAACTTACCTCGATCAATTTACATTGAAGGCTGATCGCCGGTTCACCGTCGATTCCCGTCTTATAACGCCACTCGCTCACGCCTCCTATCAAAAGGTAGTCTGAGCCGTTTTCAGAGGCAATCCGAAGCTTTTCCTCTAGACTTTTCGTTTTGATCATCACCTGATTATCCAGAGTATAACCCTGGCTGATAAGAACCCCTTCAATCAGGTTTGCAGCACGCATTCCCGCCTGCGGCGTATCCGTATAGTTATCCAATGCAAAGATGCTGATCGATCGGATCTCATCTACCGTAGGTAATACTGCGCTGCTCGTGATGTGTGTTGATGAACATGCCCCAAAAATAAGTGCCAGAAGAAAGGTATAAACTATTTTCATATGTCCCCCGAAAATGTTTCTTAATGTTAAGTATTAATTATAGCAGATTTTTTTCAAAAGAAGCCAAAGAGTCCTATCTTAGCCCCGTTTAAGATAGTTTTGTGACATACTCACTGAAAAAGAAGGTCCCTACTCAAGACTCGACGACAGCGGAAATCTTTTCAAAGATATCCAGTACCTCTGATTTTTTTTCAAAGTAACTGTTTTTATTGGCAATAAGGTATGTAGATGATGTCATAATCTCTTCAACTACTTCAAGACCATTTTGTTTCATCGTCGTCCCTGTCTCGACAATATCCACGATCATGTCTGCCAATCCTACCAAAGGAGCCAGTTCTATCGAGCCATACAGTTTGATTACGTCTGCCGCTACCGCACGATCTGCAAAGTAGCGTTTGGTGATATTGACCATCTTGGTCGCTACCTTGAGCTCCGGCTTGCTCAGATCAAGTTTCTCACCCTTACGCATACCGATGGCGACCTTACAAACACCCTTTTTAAGATCTAACAGGCGAATAACATCCAGACCCTGTTCTTCAAGTGTATCCAGACCGACAACACCGATATCTGCTGCTTGATGATACACATAAGTCGCAACATCTTGATTTCGGACTAATAGGAACTTGAAGTTAGGCGTCTCCAAGATAAGTTTTCGATCATCAAATTTAAACTCTTCACCGAAAATAGTGGCAAAGATCTCTAAGGTCTCTTCAGCAATTCTACCTTTTGGCAGGGCAACGGTAAGCATTAGGCTTGTCCTTCTAATAGTTTTTTCATTCCCTTAAAAACCAGATCACGATCGATCGTAGCCTCATGGATGAGATGCTTGATGTGTTGCGCATCCCCTCCGGTTACGATGATCGGCATCTCTTTGGCGAGGGAACGGATATGCGACACCAAAGGAGCCAGAGCTCCATATGAGAGGGCATCTTCCGTATTTTTCGGCATTTTAGCCAAATCTATATCAAAGTTGAATGAAACCTCCAGGGCGGGAGAGATATCTTTGAAACATTTTTGCAGAGCATACACACCGGGATAGATAAACCCGCCCTGATGTTCTCCGTCACTGATAAGATCAACGGTAATGGCCGAACCGGCATCCACAACTACGCCATTGTCCACAGCTTCACAACACATGACACGGTCTATCCCCATGCTGGAATAATATTTATCAAAGTCTACAAGGGAACGAAGGTTTATCCAGTTCTCCTGCATATCCAGACGTTTTTCCCAATAATGGTTCACGGATATATAATAGACCGGTTCATCAAGCGAAGAGATATCAAACTTCTCAACACTTACTTTTTCCCCATTATTGAAACTAAAGGTAGTATTGCCGATATCACACAACAGTTGAGGCGTCAATAATCGTCCATTTCGCTTTTTTAAAAGCCTCTGCAGCCTTAGAACAGATCGGGGCATCCAGCATCAGGACCTTTCCTTTGAACTGGTGATCCCGGTAAAGTGACATCTTGTGTACTATCTCTTCAAACTTGACCACGTCCTTCATCAGTATACGGCTCTTTTGAGAAACGACCACGATAGCATTGTAATACCGGTTAAGATCCAATGCACAATAGAGCTTGACCTTGTTTCTGATCTTCAACTCACTGGATTTGATCTCTTCTAATTGTTTATATAAACGCCCGTTTGAGCGTAAGTTTTCTACTAATACTTTCATTGAGCATATTATAGCTTTTTTAGATCAAGCACTCAAGCCATCGGATGATACTGCAGTACGGTATCTCGTAGGTTCTGCTTTTGGATATGGGTGTAGACCTGTGTCGTCATGAGTGAGGAGTGGCCCAACAACTCCTGTACGACCCGAAGATCAGCTCCACCCAGAATCAAAGCCGTCGCATAGGAGTGACGGATCACATGGGGGGAAACATCCAAATACTTTTTAGTGATCTTATATGCGGAGATGCGACTAAGTGGCTTCCCCTGATAATTAAGCCAAAGATAGTTTGACTCGAAGGGTGATTCCATCTCATATAGTTTAAGCGCCCTGATCGCATCTTCGGCCACAGGGACGATCCGTTCCTTTTCTCCCTTGGCCTGACGGATCTTAAGCCATAAGCCTTCGATATCAGTGTGCTCAATACTCAAGCATTCTGAGATACGCGTACCCGTTGCATATAAAAAAAGTATTAGAGCATAATCGCGAAGACCTATCCATGTCGATCTGTCTATGGCGGACAAAGCCGACATGATCTGCTCAAAGGAAAGATACTTCGGCAAGGCTGCAGGGATCTTGGCAAACTTGAATTTGAGCTTTTGCTCTTCTTTGCCTGAAAACTCTTCATAACAGAAATCAAAAAAAGAGTTAATACATGAAAGCTTTCGATTGAGAGTGCGTTTGTTTTCGATGGTAGAAAGGTATTTAAGAAGCTTTGTCTCATCCAAATTGATCAAAGAGGTGTCAAAATAAGACTCGATAAGTGTTAGGTCATTTCGATATGCCTCGATACTTGCCTTGCTTAAGGCCTTTATGATCGTTATATGTTCAATAAAGGCTTCAAGCTGGGCAGACATCTATCTGACTTGAAGGTAGACGTTGTCGAAATAAAAGCCCTCATCAGAAGTAAAGAAGAATCCATCTTCCAGATCAATATCATAGACACTGCATTCCAAAAGGTCTTTTCCACATGAGATCATATACGACTCTTTTTCTGCAGCATAAACGGTATCATCGCTTACGATAAGACCCAAGAAATGGGCAAAAGGAAACTTCTGACGATGAAGGATCTCAAGGGAATGACTCAAAGAGACGATCTCACCCTGTTTCGTCGTCACCCAGATTCCCTCATCATTGACGACCATATTGCGTACTTGAAGATCAATACGTTCTTCTTTGTTCCCAAGGCTGTATATCTTTGACGGGGTTGCAGCATATAAGATATCATTGATGACATCGAAGTAGATGATATTATTGAAATACTGTTCCGAACTAACAATGATCGTACGTACCAGTTCCTTTGTCTGAGCATTGACAATAACGATCTTGCCATCCAGTGTTGGAAAAAGTACAAGCTCATTTAAAAAACGCGGTGTTGTCACACGCATATCCGCCACAGCAGACTTGGATGCGGGTTCTTTAAACAGGAGCCTTCCCGTACTAAACTCATACAGAGCCAGTTCATTATCGGCAAAGACAACAGCAAGCAGATCATCTTGTAGGGCAAGGCTTGCTACCGTTTTGGAGAGCTCCAGGCTTCTACTCTCAAACTCGTTCTTCACGGCAAACACGCGTCCACCTACTTTCACCGCCAAGGCCCATTCGTCATTCTTAAAGATGAAACGGTAACCTTGTGGAAAACGGGTCGTATCTATCCCCTTTTTGGTGATGATACTTCCGTCATCCATAGTAGCGCTATGGGCATTGACATCTACCAAACTCGCATCAAAACGTTCGCTTAGGGACAGCGAATCTATGACCTCTTCAGGTTCAAAATACTCCTTTGAACTACACCCGATGAACAGGAGGGCAGCGATGAAGGCGTATAAAACGCTTTTGATCATCTATTTTACCCCGTAATGTCGTAACAATGTAACCATTTTGTGCAGAGACGAGTGTTCATTGATCAATACAAGGCGTGTTCTTGCCTCATCATTTTTTCCCTCTTGCATCAACAGGACTGCCTCATTTAAAATTGCCAAATCTTTGAGTACCGAATCTTGGTCAAGTGCATATGCATTCAACGCTTTTCTGTCTTTTTTGATCGTTGCAAGCTCATATCGTGCCAGATCAGACACCAGGCTTGAAGAAGAGTTCTGAAGTTCTTTTAATGCAGCCTCATCTTGTTGTTTTAGAGCTTCTTGAAGTCGCCACGCATCATACAGAGAAGGATTAGACTCTTCCAAAGTCTTACGCGCTTGGGCATCATCAGGCGTGCTTAGTAGCGTCATATACGCCGCATTTGAACTAGAGATCTTGTCTGCTGCATAAGATTGATAAAGTGTATTCGCGATCATGACGATCACAAATGCAAGAAGACCTCCGACAAGGGGCATCTTGTATTTTTTGACAAAACGCTCTGTCTTTACTGCTGATTCAAAAAGTTTCTCTTCCTGGTTCAACTCATCTTTTACCATCTCAATATTCTCTTTTAAGCTCACTAAGGCTCCTCTAAATTATTCATAATGCGATATATTATCTTATTAAAGTTAAAAGTGTCCAAAACTGTTTTAAAAGATAGGTTCCTTTAGCCTTTTTTTGTTACAATCATGCTAATTTAAACGATGTAAGGATTTTGGTTGAAAATTGATGATGAACTACTAACAAAACTTGAAAAACTCTCTTATCTTGAAATCGCTCCGGAAAAACGTGAGGAGGTGATCGATCAGCTCAGTAAGATCGTCTCCTTTGTAGAAAATCTGTCTGAACTCGATACGACAGACCTCGATCCGACCTTCGGTATGACAGACAAAGGAACACAACTGCGTGAAGATGTCTCAACTTCATCCAAAGAGATCTCAGAGTCAATATTGAAGAATGCTCCACACAGTGAAGAGAACTTCTTCATCGTTCCAAAGATCATCGAGTAGTATCATGATCAAAGTATACGGCATCAAAAACTGTGACAGTGTCAAAAAAGCGATCAAATTTCTAAAACAGCATGGAATAGACTACACCCTGCAGGACTTCAAAACCGACCCTGTTTCACAAGACAAAGTCCGTAGATGGGCAGAAAGTGTAGAAATGAAACAACTATTCAACACCCGTGGAACGACCTACCGCACGCTAAAGCTTAAAGATTTAAATCTGAATGATGAGCAAAAACTGGAGTGGTTGGCAAAAGAAAATATGTTAATTAAACGACCTGTGATAGAATATAGCTTAGACAAAGTTATTGTTGGTTTCGATGAAGACCACTATAAAGAGGAATTATTATGAGTTTAGACATACGAAAGCTTCTTAAATCAGTTGTTGCCTATAAGGCATCTGACCTCCACCTTGTAACACGATCCGAACCTCAAATTCGTATTGATGGAAAACTTGTTGCCCTCAACCTTCCGATTATGGATGGGAAGATGATCGAAGAGATGGCCTATTCTCTCTTGACCGACAAGCAGAAAAAAGAGTTCGAAGAAGAGTTAGAGCTGGACTTTGCTATCGTACTGCCGGATATTGGACGTTTTCGTGCAAACTATTACCGCGTAATGGGTGATATTGCCTGTGCCTTTCGTATTATTCCTATCGACATCCCTTCTCTTGACCAGCTTAATGCGAAACAGATCTTTAAAGAGATCATTAAACGTGAAAAGGGTCTGATCCTTGTTACCGGACCTACCGGTTCAGGTAAATCGACCACACTTGCCGCGATGCTTAATGAGATCAATGAAACAGAGAATAAGCATATCATCACTGTTGAAGACCCGGTGGAGTTTATGCATGATAACAAAAAGTGTCTCTTCTCTCACCGTAATGTCGGAACAGACACGAACTCCTTTGCCCGAGCATTGAAGTTTGCGATGCGTGAGGATCCGGATATCATCCTGATCGGGGAGATGCGTGACCACGAAACCGTTGGAGCAGCCCTTACTGCGGCGGAAACAGGTCACTTGGTCTTTGGAACCCTGCATACCAATTCAGCCCCTGAAACGATCAACCGTATTATTGACGTTTTCTCCGGTGAAGAGCAGCCTCAGATCCGTGCCCAGCTTGCCACTTCACTGGTCGCCGTTATATCGCAAGCCCTGCTTCCTCGTATTGGTGGAGGGCGTATTGCCGCACAAGAAGTCATGATTACCAACCCGGCGATCAAAAACCTTATCCGTGAGGACAAGGTACACCAGCTCTACTCACAGATGCAGCTGAACCAGCAGCAGACCGGGATGGTGACTCAGACTCAAGAGCTGGTCGATTTCCTTAAACAGAAGATCATCACTAAGGACAGTGCACTTCAATATTCAAACCGTCCGGACGAACTGCTTAACCTCATTAAGAACCTGTAATCGCTTCTTGCGGTTTACAGAGTAGCCCAGCTTACATAACCAACATTAAATACTATTTTCGATTTTAGATACAAAGAGGTCTCAAGGCGCCTGCGCCCTGAACATAAAGAGGCTCTTGGGCTTCGCTTAACGCTTTGCCTCTTTTAAGGAATCTGCGATCAAGAAAGCAAGTTCCAAGGCCTGATCCGCATTCAAACGCGGGTCACAATGGGTATGATAACGGCTTTTAAGGTCTTCATCATTAATATTGAATGCGCCACCTGTACATTCCGTCACATTTTTACCGGTCATCTCCAGGTGAACACCTCCACCATAGGTACCCTCTGATTTATGCACGGCAAAGAAGTTTTTCATCTCATTAAGTACCGCTTCAACCGGACGTGTTTTGAAGCCCGTTGATGATTTTATCGTGTTACCGTGCATCGGATCACACGACCATAATACATTTTTCCCCTCACGTTCTACAGCACGGATCAGTTCAGGAAGGTGATCACCTACTTTGTCTGCACCCATACGAACGATCACGTTCAGGCGTCCCAGTTCGTTTTCCGGGTTCACGGCGTCGATCAATTTGATAAGTTCATCCGGTTGCATCGTCGGTCCGGCTTTAACACCGATAGGGTTTTGAATACCACGCATAAACTCAATATGTGCTTCTTCAAGGCCGCGTGTTCTGTCACCTATCCACAACATATGTGCTGATGTGTCGTACCATTCTCCCGTCAATGAATCTTTACGTGTAAACGCCTCTTCATATTCCAGAAGAAGTGCCTCATGAGACGTATAGAAATCTGTCTCCCTGAGTGTGCGATACGTCTTTGAGCTTACCCCGCAGGCTGCCATGAAAGACAGGGATTCCTGAATACGGTTTGCCATCTCTTCATACTTCTCTTTCAACGGCGAATCTTTGACAAATTCAAGATTCCACTGGTGAACCTGATGCAGGTCTGCCATACCACCCGAGGCAAAGGCACGCAATAGGTTCAGCGTGGCTGATGACTGGTTGTACGCCTGGATCATACGTTCAGGGTCGGGGATACGTGCTTCCTCGGTGAATTCAACACTATTGATGATATCTCCACGATATGAGGGGAGTGTAATATCTCCGATCGTCTCAACATCTGATGAACGCGGTTTTGCAAACTGTCCACCCATACGTCCGACCTTTACTACCGGAGAAGAACCTGCAAAGGTCATTACCACAGCCATCTGCATCAATGCCTTGAAGGTATCTCTGATATTGTCAGCACGGAATTCCGAAAAACTTTCAGCACAATCACCGCCCTGAAGCAAGAAGGCATTCCCCTGTGTAACCTCTGCAAATTGCTTTTTAAGTGAACGGACTTCACCTGCAAAGACCAAAGGCGGAAGTTCAGAAAGTTTTGCTGTTACACGCTTTAAATGATCGATATCTGTATAGTTTGGTTGCTGCTTGATTGGAAAGTTTCTCCAGCTTGACGGGTTCCAAGTGCTCATAGTGTCCTCATATCTTGTATAAACTCTAAAGATATACATAATTATTTTAGTGGCGCAAATAGTATCCAAAGCTTCCTAAAATAAGGCTAAACAGAAGCTGTACGCATGACAAAAGCTTCTTTTATGCTAAAAAGTGTATAATTTCCCCTTTAAACGAGGCTATAAATATTACTGATATGACAGTAGTGTTATTTTAGATGAGACAGGAGTACTTTTCGTGAACAAACCCCAAGCTGAAGAAACCATCACTGCGGCTTTTAATTTGCTTCTTGAAAAACTCCGTTCCAATGAGGAGCTAGAAGTCAATGCCATCATTGACGATCTCCATCATCTTGCCAAATCCCTGCAACTGGACGACTCAAAGCCCATTAATCTTTATAGCCCCTCCTTGGAGAATGAGTATAAAGCCCTTGCTGAAGAGAGCCTGGAGTCCTATGCCCAGACAAAAGCCTCAGTTGAACGTATCAACAAAGAACAAAAGCGTGTCCTGGAGTCTTCTATCAAGCAAGATGCCATCAATATTGACCAGGTCATGCATAGTTTTTCCTCCATACACGATCAGATCGAGTCACAGATGCGTGAAGCCAACGACACCATCAAAGCCCTGCATCAGCAAATCTCTATCCTGGAAAAATCCTCCAACCTCGATCCTCTGACCCGGACCTATAATCGCGGTGCATTAGATAGTTTTATCGGGGCCCTGTGTGATGTTAAAGATAAGATACCTGACAGTCGTATTCTCCTGGTAGATATAGATGATTTTAAATATGTCAATGATACCTATGGACACCTTGCTGGGGACAGGGTCCTTATCTTTTTGGCAAAGCTTATCAGCAGTTCTTTGCGTGATGGAGATAAAGTATTCCGCTTTGGAGGAGAGGAGTTCCTTATCCTTCTAAACCGTTCAAATGACAGCGCGTGTGAGAGTGTCGCTAACCGAATACTCGAAGGCGTGCGTTCTAACACCCTCCTTTATAAAGAACATCAGATAAAGATAACACTGAGTATAGGTTCAAGCAAGTTTATGAAGGGTGACACCTTTGAATCGTTTATCGACCGTGCAGACAAGGCTCTCTACGAAGCCAAGAACAACGGTAAAGACCAATTCGTAATAGGATAGCAGTAAATAATGGATTTTAGTATTTTTGATTTGATTGTAGGAAGTATCATCTTGCTTCTTGGTCTAAAGGGTATCTTGAACGGATTTTTCAAAGAACTCTTCGGCCTGATCGGTATCGTGGGCGGTATTTTTGTCGGTTCACGTGTCTCTAACGAAGTAGGAACGCTTTTATCCGATGCTATCTTCAAGTTCGACAGTCCTGCTGCTATCAACTTCCTCGGGTTTCTTGTCACACTTGCCCTTTTTTGGGGAACAATGATCGCTGCAGGTATGCTCTTTAAAAAATTCTCGAAAATGAGCGGCCTTGGTCTCATGGATAAGATCTTGGGATTTCTCTTCGGATCTGGAAAGTTTTTCTTTATCGCTTCTGTCATCGTCTTTGCTATCTATAACATCAAAGCCGTACGTAACAACTTCGATATGGAGGGGAGCATCATGTTTCCTGCCCTTGTTGAGACAGGACGTTTCATCATGAAACTCGACGGCGAAGGAATCGCCGATGACATCAATGCCAGTATCGATAATGGCGTCGAAAATGCGAAAGCAGCCCTTGAAGATGAGATGACGCAGCAGATCATCGAATCTGCGGCACAAGAAAAAGACGAACTTATCGAGAGTGTTAACGAGAGACTTAAAGAGAACAATATATCACTAAAGGAGAAGGAATGAGCCAAGACACGTTTACAGAACGAACCGTTGAGTATGAAGCACTTTTAGAGGAATTCAAACAACTCCTCAAAAAGAACGGTGAAAAGTTTACGATCCAACGCGAGGTCATTCTAGAGACTCTATACAACAGTGATGAACATTTGACTCCCGAAGCACTTCATCAATTGATCCAAAAACAGCGTCCTGAACTTAAGACAGGTATTGCGACTATCTATCGGACACTTTCTCGACTTGAAGAGTCAGATATCGTTACCTCGCTCTCTTTTGGTGCACAAGGTAAAAAATATGAACTTGGAGCGAAAGACCATCATGATCACATGATCTGTACCGAGTGCGGTGAGATCACAGAGTTTGTAGACGATGAGATCGAAAAACGTCAAGACCTCATTGCCAAAGAGTTCGGTTTTCAGATCAAAGACCATTCAATGCAGATCTATGGTCTGTGCAAGAAATGTCAAGAACAATAAGATCATGTCTCAGATAAGACTGAAAACTACATCAATAAATTTATAGAGAAGGAACAAGATTGCCATTTGAGAACCAATACGTTCAGCAACGTATAGAAAAAGCAGAAAAACTAAAAGAGATGGGGCTCAACCCTTACAGTAATGATTCTCATAGGAATACGACTGTAGAAAAGTTTCTTAATGTCAACTCTGACGTTGAACATATGGAAGAGAAACGCGCCGAGAACCGTACCTACACGGTAGCGGGACGTATCAAACTCTACCGTCTGATGGGGAAAGCCAGCTTTTTAAAGATCGAAGATGAGAGCGGTATGCTTCAGATCTATTTCGCCCGTGACAATTTGCCAGAAGGGTTTTACAACAGCGTTAAAAAATTGATCGAGGTAGGTGATATCATCGAAGTCACCGGCTTTCCGTTTGTAACGCAGCACGGTGAACTTTCGCTTAATGTCAAAGAGCTCAAGATCCTCACAAAAGCGATTTCTCCTCTACCGGAAAAGTTTCACGGTATCCAGGACAAGGAGCTTCGCTACAGACAAAGATACCTTGACCTGATCATGAATGCTGAAGTCCGCAAGACCTTTCACACCCGATCCAGAGTCATCTCTTTGATCCGTCACTTCTTTGAGGAGAAAGGTTTCCTCGAAGTAGAAACACCTATGATGCACCCTATTGCCGGTGGTGCCAATGCCAAACCGTTTGTTACCCATCATAATGCTTTGGGTGTGGACCGTTTTTTACGTATCGCTCCGGAACTTTACCTTAAGCGTCTTATCGTCGGTGGATTTGAAGCGGTCTTTGAGATCAATAGAAACTTTAGAAATGAAGGTATGGACGCGACCCATAACCCTGAGTTTACCTCTATTGAGTTTTATTGGGCCTACAAAAACTATAAAGACCTTATCCATATCACGAAAGAGCTTTTTGAGTATCTTTTTGACCATCTGAATCTGCCGACAATATTGCCGTATGGGGACCTGGAGATCAATTTTGAAGACTTTACAGAGATCGGTCTAGTCGACTCTCTCACTGAGATCGGTGGCGTACCTGCGGATATCTGTCAAGACAAAGAGAAGGCCTTCAATTATCTGAAAGAGAACAATGTAAGTGTCGATAAGAACCTTAATCTCGGACAACTTCAAGCAGAACTCTTTGACGAGTTTGTCGAAGCAAAACTGATCAATCCGACCTTCATCACCGATTATCCGGTAGAGATCTCGCCGTTGGCACGCCGTTCGGATGCAAACCCTGCTATCACCGAGCGTTTTGAGCTCTTTATCGCAGGTAAGGAGATCGCCAATGCCTTCTCGGAGCTTAATGATCCCCAAGACCAATACCAGCGCTTCAAAGAACAAGTCGACGGAAAAGAGCTTACCGGTGATGATGAAGCCCACGAGATGGATGAAGATTTTGTCAATGCCCTGTCCTACGGGATGGCACCGACAGCAGGACAAGGCATCGGTATCGACCGTCTTGTCATGATGCTGACCAACCAACACACGATTAGAGATGTACTGCTCTTCCCTGCGATGAAACCAATCACTAAAGCAGAGCAGGAATCAATAGAAAATGAAATTAATGAACCAAAGGAGAACTAAACAATGAAT
>JBFEXS010000051.1:0-14726 GCA_041562555.1 Sulfurimonadaceae bacterium | reverse complement strand
CCACTAGACGAAAGGGTCAAGTAACTAAACAACATAATAATTTTTACTAAAACTATCAAAAAATGGTGGGCATTACAAGACTCGAACTTGTGACATCTACCTTGTAAGGGTAGCGCTCTACCAACTGAGCTAAACGCCCGTCTTAAAACATAATGGCGCGGTGGACGAGACTCGAACTCGCGACCCCCTGCGTGACAGGCAGGTATTCTAACCAACTGAACTACCACCGCATATTACTGTTTTAAAATGGTGTCCTGTGATGGACTCGAACCATCGGCATCCTCATTAAAAGTGAGATGCTCTACCAACTGAGCTAACAAGACATGTTTCTCTAAACGTGTATCGTTTAAGAGGCCGAAATTATAGAGAAATGAGCCTGATTTGTCAAGACTTTTTTGAAAAAGTTTTAAAAAAAGTTTTTATGAACCATGTTTAAAGCTTTTTGTTACTTTGTTTAAGCAAAAAAGAGCTCTTTATCCAGTGCTATCAGCATCTTTATTGCATAGAGTGCCGATTGCTCCTGGATATAGTTGCGGTCCCCCTGGAGCTGTAAACGTTTTGTTATGACCTTTTGTTTCGATCGGGCGCACAGGTAGACGGTCCCTACCGGTTTTTCTTTGCTTCCTCCATCGGGACCGGCTACACCGCTGACCGCCAGGGCATAATCGGCATCACTGACATTCAAGCAGCCATCGCTCATCTCCAGTACCACCTCTTCACTCACAGCCCCTTTGGCTTCCAGGGTGGCATTTTCCACGGCAAGCCAGTTGGCCTTGAGTCGATTGGAATAGGTGACAAGGGAGCCGTCAAAGATAGCTGATGATCCACTCTCACTGGTCAGGTACGATGCGATCAGTCCTCCGGTGCAGGATTCGGCAAGGGAGACCTTCTTGTTTGCGTGGGAGAGTTTTTCAATAATAAAAGCCGGCATATTGGAGGCAGGGATAAGTTTATGGTTCAGCAAGGACTTGGCCGAGGAGATGAATTGCGAGATGTTCCCGTACTTTTTACTTTCGATGTTAAGCTGTATCCATTCATCTACAAGACGCGAAAAGTGGAGCTTGACCTCATAGGTCTGTGCCAAAGGGAGGAGCAGGGCATTCGCGGTCTCAATATCGATCTCAAAGAGCTGGACGTCTGCAAAACGGGTCTCGTTCTTGATGAGGATCTGTGGCAGGTTGGTGTTCTCCTGGGCCATGATGACGTTGATGGAGCTTTTTTGATATTGGAGCAGATAGGTGCTCTCTTCAAAGACGGATGTGGAAGAGGGTATGAGCATGTTCTCTTTAAGGATCTGGTTGTCAGCAGTGATCGTACATAAGAGTTTTCCAATGACGCTAACTGCAGTTTTCGTAGCGATGATAAGGAGCTGCGCCTCTTTGTTGAGCAGTTTTTCAAGGTCTAAAAAAAGACTGTTGTCATTTTCAGGGTAAAAATAAAAGGTGTCTACATCACCGATACTCTTATGAATCTCCCGCTTGATATAAGCTTGAAAATAGGTGTTTGACTGAAACTTCCTACCGACGAATAATACGATTTTTTCCACATCTGTTCCTTGCGTATTCTCGCAAAAAGTATAACATACTTCAAAAAACAACTTTTAAACCCTAGTACACGAAGTTTCGTACTCACCGAGAATAGTCTTTATATCAGCCCTTTTTAATTGCTTTATAGATATAATGCAAAAATTTTTAATAAACACAATCTATGTTTAGGATGACTATGAACTATAAAGATACACTTCTTTTACCCAACACAGCGTTTCCGATGCGCGGAAACCTGCTTAATAATGAAGCACCGCGCTATAAAGCGTGGTTTGAAAAAGATGTATATGCCAAGATGAAGAGAAACCGTGAGGGTGCGGAAAGTTTCACTCTGCACGACGGCCCTCCATATGCGAACGGACATACGCATATCGGACATGCACTCAATAAGATTTTAAAAGATATAATTGTCAAACAGAACTATTTCAATGGTAAGTCAGTCCGTTTTACACCGGGATGGGATTGTCATGGTCTGCCGATCGAACAACAAGTGGAAAAGAAGCTTGGGGGTAAGGCGAAGAAAGAACTACTAGAGACTGCAGAAATCCGTAAGCTTTGTAGAGAACATGCAACAAAGTTTGTAGATATCCAGCGAGAGGAATTTAAACAGTTAGGTATTATTGCTGACTGGGATAAGCCTTACGTGACAATGGACTATAAGTTTGAAGCGAACATCTATCGTACCCTGTGTGCGGTAGCAAAAAAAGGGCTTTTAACGGAGCGTTCGAAACCTGTGTTCTGGTCATGGGCGGAACGTACGGCATTGGCAGAAGCCGAGGTGGAGTATGAGGACAAAGAGGACTTTTCAATCTTTGTCGCTTTCGAACTCTCTGATGAAGCGAAAGTACGTGCCTCTATTGAGGGCAATGCCGCTTTGGTCATCTGGACGACAACACCATGGACGCTACCTGCAAATACAGGTATCTCTTTGAATCCTGAGGAGAAATATGTCCGAACGGAAGACGGCTATATCGTTGCGCAAAAACTGTATGATCAGATGATAGAGCAAGAGGTCGTCAAAGGCAAGGTTGTTCAGACTTTTGACGCGACGATCTTTGACAAGCTGCATGCGATCAACCCACTTAACGGTCGTGCTTCCACGATCGTACTGGGTGAACATGTCATGATGGAAAATGGTACAGGGTGTGTTCATACGGCTCCTGGGCATGGTGAGGATGACTACCGTGTTGGACTGAAATACAATCTTGAAGTGGTGATGCCGGTAGATGAGACGGGATGTTACGATGAGACGGTTGTGCGTGAGAAACTTCTGCCTAACCCGGAAGAGTTTGTAGGGCAGCATATCTTCAAATGTAATGAGAAGATCAATGAACTGTTGGGTGACAGACTTCTTAAAGTTTCGAAGTTCATGCACTCCTATCCGCACTGCTGGCGTTCACATACACCGCTGATCTTTAGAGCGACACGCCAATGGTTTATCTCTGTGGATGAAAACCCTGAGGGCGAGGAAAAAAGTCTGCGTGAGATCGCGATGGATGAGGTCAACAAGACATCATTCTATCCGGAGACAGGTAGAAAGCGCTTGAGCTCGATGGTCGAGAACCGTCCGGATTGGTGTATCTCCCGTCAGCGTGACTGGGGTGTACCTATCGCATTTTTCAGAGTAAAGGCAACGGGTGAAGTACTTCTGGACGAGAAGGTATTGAACTATACGGCGATGGTCTTTGAGATGCAGGGCTCGGATGCGTGGTACTCACTTCCGACAGAACATCTTCTTTATCCTGGCGCGGGTTATACGGCGGATGAGGTAGAGAAAGTAGGGGATATCCTGGATGTATGGTTCGATTCGGGATCAACATGGAACTCTGTGATCAAGAGCAGAAACTACGATGCGGGTAACTACCAGGCCGATCTTTATCTGGAAGGTTCGGATCAGCATAGAGGGTGGTTCCAGTCTTCACTGTTCCTCTCGGCGGCAGTTGAGCATAAAGCACCGTATAAGGCGCTTTTGACACACGGTTTTACCGTTGATGCCAAGGGTGAGAAGATGTCAAAGTCAAAGGGCAATGTTATTGCTCCGGATAAGGTGATCAATCAGTATGGTTCGGAAATCCTGCGTCTATGGGTAGCACTTTCGGACTATCAGACAGACCTGAAGATCTCCGATGATATCTTGAAGCAGACAGCAGAGCAGTATAGAAAGATCCGTAATACTTTCCGATTTTTACTGGCGAATATCGATGATCTTGAAACGATTCTGAGTTATGAGGAACTGGGTGCGATGGATCAGTGGATTGTCTCGAAAGCGAGTGAGGTCTTTGATGACGCTCACGGTCTTTTTGAACAGTACAATTATGTCCAGGGTATGAGTGTCATCACGAACTTTATTGTAAATGAACTTTCGGGTATCTACCTTGCGGTGACCAAAGACAGCCTCTATTGTGATGGAAAAGATTCCGCAACACGTCGCGGGTCTCAGTCTGCGATGGCGATCATCTTGAAACCTTTGCTGATGCTGCTTGCTCCTGTATTGACCTATACGGCTGATGAGATCTTTGATACATTGCCTGCCGTACTTAAAGGTGATGGTGAAGATATCTTTGATTTGGTCTACGAATCAATAGATGCACCGGCTTCACTCTTTGAGGAGACATATATGAGTGAAGCTAGGGATCAGTTCTCTGTGATCATTGATGGATTGAAAAAAGAGAAAACGATCAAAGATACCCTTGAATTGGTGATCGTGACCAATAGTGAAAAGATCCAAAAAATGAACCCTACTGATGCTGAGGACTGGTTCCAGGTATCACAGGTACGAACTGGTGATGATGAAGCTGAGCTTGGAAGTTTTACCGTTGAAGAGGATAGCTTTAAAATCATCAAGGCAAAAGAGGCAAAATGTCCTCGTTGTTGGAAATTCAAGGCGGAAGCTGAAGATTGTCTGTGTGAACGTTGTACGAAGGTAATGATCTAATGCCGAGTTTACATGAACCGGTACCGTTTTGGTTTATTCTTGCAACGGTAGGTGTTCTCGCAGTAGTTATCTTCATCGCTATCATGGTGATTAAAAAGAAAAAGGAGAGTATGTGATAACGCTTAAAGAAGCGCTCAAGCTTTCAGCAGATGAAATTAACGCCTTCAAAGAAGAGTTGAAGTCGAAGGTTGAAGCGGACAAGGAACTCAATGCCTATGTCGGTATGGAAGAGTCCGGAGATGGTATCCCTTTACTGATCAAAGACAATATTCAAGTCAAAGAGTGGCCGATCACAGCAGCCTCAAAGATCCTGCAGGGGTATACTGCCCCCTATGACGCCACTGTTATCACGAAACTTCGTTCAGCAGGTGTAGCGCCTTTTGGACGTGCGAACATGGATGAGTTCGCTATGGGGTCGACTACGGAGACCTCATATTATGGTAAAACACTCAACCCGGTAAACAGAGAGTGTGTACCCGGTGGTAGTTCGGGTGGATCAGCGGCAGCAGTCGCTGCCGGCTTAGCGATCGCCGCTTTAGGCTCAGATACAGGTGGGTCGATTCGTCAACCGGCTGCTTATTGTGGTATCGTTGGGATGAAACCGACCTATGGCCGTGTGTCCCGTTATGGTCTGGGTGCTTATGCCAGTTCTCTGGATCAGATCGGACCTTTGACACAGAATGTAGAAGACGCGGCTATTTTATATGATATGATTTCTGGATATGATCCAAAAGATTCGACATCAGTGGATATGGAGTATGCTCCGGTCAGTGAGAACCTGAACCCGGATCGTAAACTTCGTATTGCAGTCTTGCCGCATTTTGTTAATGATGCTTCACAAGAGGTGAAACAAGCCTATATGGATACGATCGAGGTGCTCAAAGCACAGGGACATGAGATCATTGAGGCAGAGTTGTTGGATGCGAAATTCGATATCTCTGCGTATTATGTTACGGCAACGGCAGAGGCATCGACCAACCTGGCACGTTATGACGGAATCCGCTACGGTAGCCGTAAAGAGGGTGATAACCTGAAAGAGACATTCGTCAAGTCACGATCAGAAGGATTCGGTGAAGAGGTGAAACGACGTATCCTTCTTGGGAACTTTGTACTTTCAAGCGGATATTATGATGCCTACTATGTCAAGGCTCAGAAGGTTCGCCGTCTGATAAAACAAGATTTTGAGAAGGTGTTCGAATCAGCGGACCTTATCCTCTCCCCGGTTGCCCCGACAACGGCACCGAAGATAGGTGAGCTTGAGGATCCGATGGCAATGTATCTCTCGGATATGTATACGATCTCAGTGAACCTGGCAGGATTACCGGCATTGTCACTGCCGGTGGCAAAAGCAGCCGATGGTATGCCGATCGGATTACAATTGATCGCGCCTGCCTTTGATGAGCAGACACTATTTGATGGGGCACTTGGCCTCGAAACAGCACTTAAAGGAGAAAAATAATGAACATTAAAAAAAGAGCACTGACATTCGCTGATGTTTTACTGGTACCACAGTACTCAGAGGTTTTACCAAAAGAGGTTGATATCTCTACAAAACTGACAAAGAACATCTCCTTGAATATCCCAATGGTGTCCGCTGCAATGGATACAGTAACAGAATTCGAGGCGGCAATCGCTATGGCACACCTTGGCGGGATCGGTATTATTCACAAGAACATGGATATCGATACACAAGTTGCACAGGTGAAAAAAGTCAAAAAAAGTGAAAACGGTCTGATCGTGGACCCTGTATATGTCAAGCCTGACATGACTTTGGCCGAGGCACGTAATGTTATGGGAAGAGCCGGGATCACCGGTGTACCTGTCATTGATGAACATGATAAACTTTTAGGTATCATGACCAATCGTGATATCCGTTTCCAGACGGATGATACGGTTAAAGTATCTGAGTTGATGACACCGATGCCGCTAAAGACGATTGCACATGGTGCAAGTCTGGAAGATGCCAAGGCTATCATGCATGAGAACAAGATCGAGAAACTTCCGGTCGTAGATGAAGCAGGCAATCTCAAAGGTCTATTTACGCTCAAAGATGTGAAAAAGAATGTCGCATATCCTAATGCGAATAAAGATGATTTTGGACGCCTGCGTGTCGGTGCTGCGATCGGTGTAGGCCAGATGGATAGAGCAAGAGCCTTGGTAGAAGCAGGTGTTGATGTCTTGGTCCTTGATTCGGCACATGGACACTCAAAAGGTATCTTGGACTCAGTCAAAGCGATCAAAGCGGAACTGAGTATTGATGTTATCGCAGGAAACGTTGCGACGGCAGAAGCGACCAAAGCATTGATCGATGCCGGTGCAGATGCTGTCAAAGTCGGTATCGGGCCAGGATCTATCTGTACGACACGTATCGTTGCGGGTGTTGGGGTTCCTCAGATCTCAGCAATCGACGAGTGTGCGGCAGAGGGTGCAAAATACGGTGTTCCTATTATCGCCGATGGGGGGATCAAGTTCTCCGGTGATATGGCAAAGGCCCTAGCTGTAGGTGCTTCATGTATCATGGCCGGTTCATTACTTGCAGGTACGGAAGAAGCTCCGGGTGAGACGATCATCTATCAGGGAAGAAAGTTTAAATCTTACCGTGGTATGGGGTCAATCGGTGCGATGACGAAGGGAAGTACAGACAGATATTTCCAAGAGGGTACGGCAGCGGATAAGCTGGTACCTGAGGGGATTGAGGGACGTGTCCCATTCTCAGGGAATATCGCCGATGTTGTTCACCAGATGCTTGGTGGAGTACGTGCTTCTATGGGATATTGTGGAGCAAAAGATATCCCTACCTATTGGAAGAATGCTGAATTTGTGGAGATCACTTCGGCAGGACTCAAAGAATCACATGTGCATGACGTCGTGATCACGCATGAAGCTCCAAATTATCACGTTTAGGCGAAGCCTGATCGACCAGAAATAGAGATTAGCAAAGCGTAAAAACTTTTAACTTACTTTATTTCATCATGGAAAACAGTTAGATGGAAAACAAAATGTTTAGACTGGATTTCATTCGTCAATAGTATTTCTCCCCTATTAGAGGACACATAGTATGTGGATACTTTGGCTAATGTAAAAAAAGGGTTGCCCTTTTATATCCATTCTGAATGTCATGGAAAACAAAATTACGGAAAACAAAGGATGAAACACATGAAACAACAAACTGCTGCCCTGCACGCGGGCTATGAAAAAGACTCCCAAAGCACAATGGCTGTGCCGATTTATCAATCAACTGCGTATGAGTTTAGAGATGTAGAACATGCTGCCAATCTCTTTGCACTCAAAGAACTTGGAAATATCTACACCCGTTTGATGAATCCTACGACAGATGTCTTTGAAAAACGTTTTGCTGAACTGGAAGGTGGAGAGGCTGCTATTGCAGCAGCGAGTGGTATGGCTGCCATCTTTTTCGCTATTGCCAACTGTGCAGAGGCCGGAGATAATATTATCTGTGCTGCACAGTTATATGGAGGAACGCTGACGCAGACTCAGCATACCTTGAAGCGGTTTGGTATAGAAGCACGTTTTTTCAATGTGCATAAACCTGAAGAGATCGAAGCATTGATAGATGAGAAGACAAAGTGTATCTTTTTTGAGTCATTGACCAATCCGAGTATTGATGTGGCGGATATTTCCGCGATCACAGCAATCGCTAAAAAGCATCAGATCGTGACAATCGTTGATAACACGGTAGCGACACCGATTCTTTGTAGACCTTTTGAACATGGGGTTGACGTGACAGTCCACTCTGCATCCAAATACACAACGGGACAGGGGCTTGCTATCGGGGGTATCCTGGTCGAGCGAAAAGGTTTGGTGGAACTGCTTAAGGGAAATCCTCGTTATCCTCAGTTTAATGAACCTGATGAATCTTACCATGGTCTGGTCTATGTAGATGTACCACTGCCTGTCTTCACACTTCGCGTCAGACTCTCCTTGTTGCGTGATCTGGGTGCAGTCGTTTCACCTTTTAACTCATGGCTCTTTATTCAGGGACTGGAGCATCTAAGTCTGCGGATGAAGGAACATTCGGCGAACGCTTTGGCTCTGGCAGAATTTTTAGAGGCCCATCCGAAGGTTCTAAAGGTCAATTACCCTGGTTTGAAGTCAGACAGCAATCATGCAAATGCGCAAAAATATTTTAAAGACGGCATGAGCTCAGGCCTGCTTAGTTTTGAAGTAGCGGATATGGAAACAGCCGAGAAGATCGTCAATGCCACAGAGCTTTACTCACTGGTAGTCAACATCGGTGATTCTAAATCGATTATCACTCACCCTGCATCGACGACACATCAACAGCTTTCTGCTGATGAACTGGTGAAATGCGGTGTACCGGCAGGATTGATCAGGATCAGTGCCGGTTTAGAGGATAAAGAAGATCTGATCGCCGATATCAAACAAGCGCTTGAGTGTTAAAAGAAGAAGTGATCAGTTGAAAATCGAAACAAAAACAGTACATTTTACCAATCCTTTATACCTTGAAAGTGGTCGGATCCTCGAGCCTTATGATCTCACGTATGAGACATACGGTGAACTTAATGAAGATAAGTCAAATGCCATATGGGTCACCCATGCCTTGACCGGCTCACACCATGCTGCCGGTCAATATGAACATGAGACAAAGCCAGGCTGGTGGGATGCACTTATCGGTCCGGGAAAAGCAGTGGACACAGATAAGTATTTTGTTATCTGCAGCAATGTGATCGGTTCATGTTTTGGCTCGACGGGACCTATTTCCGATGATTATGCGACACAGGCACCGTATCGCTATAAGTTTCCTGTAGTGACCATCAAAGATATGGTCAAAGCCCAACGTATTTTACTTGATTCATTGGGGATACATAAACTTGAAGCGATCATAGGCGGTTCAATGGGCGGTATGCAGGCGCTTCAGGCAGCAGTCGACTTTCCCAACTTTGCAAAAAAGGTGATCGCTCTGGCAACAACCCATGCAACGCGTCCCTGGGCCATTGCCTTTAATAAGATCGCTCAAGAGGCGGTACTTGAGGATCCTGCGTTTAAAAATGGGTACTATGATCCTGCCGACATCAAGGTCAACGGCTTGGTTGGCCTGGCAGTGGGACGTATGGCAGGCCATATATCCTTTTTGTCTCCGGATTCGATGGATAAAAAGTTTGGACGCCAATATAAGCGTACAGACGGTCTCTATGAACTTTTCGGAAAGTTTCAGGTGGAGTCCTATCTGGAGTATAATGGCTATAACTTTACAAAGTGGTTTGATCCGCTTTCATATCTGTACATAACCAAAGCGATTAATATCTTTGATCTTTCCCGTGGATTCGATTCCCTGGAAGATGCATTGGCAAAGGTAAAGGCTGAGTTGTATTTGATCAGTTTTGAATCGGATATGCTTTTTGAGCCAAAAGAGTCTAAAGAGATTTTTGATATTATGCAGACGATCCATCCCAAGGAACAGAGTTCATATCTTAATGTACAAAGCAGTTATGGGCATGATGCTTTTTTAGTCGAAGTGGAAAAATTTGAAGAGTATATAAAGGAGGCCCTCAATGGCTGAACTGATAAATTTTGAAAAAAAGCTAGAGGATGCAAAGAAGGTCCTAGAGAAGCTGATGGACCCTGAGTTGACCCTTGATGCAAGTGTAAAGTCATATAAAGAGGGAATGAAGACACTCCAGGATGCCCAAAAGATCTTAGAAGAAGCGACACTGGAGTTTGAAAAGATACAAGGAGAACAGTCCTAATGAGAGCAGCAATCTTACAGATCCCTTCGGTGGGCATATCGACATCAAAGTTTGATTATTATTTACGTATTGCCAAGTCAAAAGGGTGTAAGATTGTTGTCCTGGGAGAATATCTGCTGAACCGTTTTTTCAAGGAGCTTGAAAAGACGCCTGTAGAGATGATCAAAGAGCAGAGTGATCATCATGTCAAGACCTTGAAGGCTTTGGCAGAGGAGTATGGCGTCACTATTATCGCCCCCTTGGTGATTGTTAAAAAGAGACAGCCCTATAAGACGATTGTGAAGTTCTCACCCACATCGACTACCTACTATTACCAACAGATACTGATTAACTATAAACATTGGAATGAAGAGAAGTTCTTTGCCAATGAGATCGCACCACTGAAGGGACCGATGACATTTAGTATTGATGGGTTCAAATTTGCTGTCATGGCAGGTTTTGAATTACATTTTGATGCCTTCTGGCAAGATATCATGAGTAAAAACATTGACGCGGTCCTTTTGCCGACGGTTTCTACCTTTGAATCTCATGAGCGGTGGCGTGAACTCATCAAGATGCGTGCCTTTACAAATTCATGTTATGTCATTCGGGCAAACCGTATCGGTGAGTATGCGGAAGAGAAGTGGAATTGGAATTTTTACGGGGATTCACTTCTGGTATCACCTCAAGGAGAGATCGAAAATCACCTGGGAAATCAGGAAGAACTGCTGATGATCGATCTGGATAAAAAAGCCGTTAAATCAGCTCGTAAGAGTTGGGGATTTAAAGAAGCACTACAGAAGCGATAATGTTAAAAGTCCTTTTATTCTTCTTTCTCTTTTGTTCTGTCCTGACGGCAAATGCGACACACAGCATCGAACTGGTTAATGTTCCCTATTATGAAGACGGAACGTCGAGCCTGGGATTTGAAGCAATAAAGGCGAAAACGTTCAAGAAGAATGAGAGTCGTGTTGCCAGTTTCGGTTTCACACAATCGGTTTATTGGTTTAAGGTCGATCTTGATGATGTCGATACTCCGGATGGACACAATTGGTGGTTTCAGGTCTCTTACCCTCTTTTAGATGAGATTGATCTGTATGTCTGTGATACTCAAGGGAACCTTTTAGAACATAAACAGAGCGGGAAACGGCGGCCATTCACACAGCGTGAGATACCTAACCGAAATTTTCTGTTCTCGATAAAAGGCAATCAGGAACCGTTACTTTATCTGAGGGTCAAGACGCAAAGTTCGATGCAGGTACCTATGGGTATACAAAGCTCGGAGAGTCTGTTTATTAATGAGGAATACCTGCTTGCTCTCTCAGGGGTCTATTACGGTATCTTTATTGTCATCTTTTTTTATAATCTCCTGAGTTTCATCTACACACGTCAGCGTGAGTATTTTTTGTATCTGGTATTCATCTCTGCCTTTAGTATCTATCAACTCTCTCTAGACGGTTTAGGCATGCGTTTTATATGGTCGGATTGGGAATGGATGATTATCCACGGAAACGGAACGATGATGGGCTTGATGATCCTGTCTATCATCATGTTTTCACGCTATTTTCTCCAGACGGACAGTTTTACGCCTAGATTGGACAAGGTGTTTATCTTTTTAGCATATTTTATGCTGGTAATTATGGTCATGGCAACGTTCAGACCATACGCTGATCTCATACTGTATCTTGCAGGAGTATCGATTATACTGCCTCCGATGCTGATTTTTGCAGGGATTAGTGCCTATAGACAGAAGTTCTATCCGGCGCGTTTCTATATCGTAGGCTGGGGCTGTTTTTTGGGGGGAAGTGTCCTTTTTGCCATGAATAAATTTGCCTGGATAGAGGGGTATACCTTTTTATCCTATGCACAGCAGATAGGTTCAGCCCTGCAGATGATTTTTCTCTCCTGGGCACTTGCAGACCAACAAAAACGTTCAGAACATGAATATATGCAGAAGCTTTCAGGATTGAACACCTTGTTACAAGAGAAGGTCAATGCTTCTTTGACTCAGATACGCCAAAACGATCAGAGACTCATAGAGAAGTCCCGACTGGCGGCTATGGGTGAGATGATCGAGCAGATCGCCCATCAATGGAGACAGCCGCTGCAGACTCTGGCATTGATCAATCAGAACCTCTATTTTAAAGTACAGTTGGGAACTGTTCAAAAAGACGACTGCGTGAATGCCCATGATAAGATCAATGATCAGTTGCAGTATATGTCCCAGACAATAGACGACTTTAGGAACTTCTCACAACCGCATAAAGACAAAGAGGTGTTTGTTATCGAAGAGGTATTGAAAAGCGCACTGAACCTGAGCGAGGGAAGTCTGAAATATGCCAAGATCAAGGCACATAACTTTTCCAAAGAGGAACATCTGTGTTACGGTATGCGTCATGAGATGATGCAGGTCTTTATGAACCTTATCAAGAATGTTCAAGATATTGTTTTACAGAAAAAGTTGAGTGATGTCTGGATCAAGTTCTTTATTGAACAAAAGGAGAATGAGACCTTTATTCGTATAGAGGATAATGCAGGCGGTATCGATGAGGAGATCATTGATGATGTTTTTAAACCCTACTTTTCAACGAAAAAAGGGCAGGAAGGAACGGGAATAGGGCTGTATATGTCCAAAGAGATCATTGAACAGAGTATGTCCGGGCGTATAAACGTAACCAACGGTGAATATGGTGCCGTTTTTGAGATAGTTTTACCCCATGTAAGTTTATATGAACAAGAAGTTTAATATCATAATTTTTTATAAGAAGGGAATAGCATTATGATGAAGTATTTTCACCGTCAGGTACAACTTTGGGGAGAGGAGACACAATCTTCTTTACAGGATAAGAAGATCGCTATTATTGGATGTGGCGGTTTAGGGTCTTCATTAGCCTTTGCTCTTGGTGCATCAGGGATCGGTGAGATTCACCTTGTAGACTTTGATGAGGTCTCCGTGCATAACATCCATCGACAGATCGCATTCAAGACCGGAGATGAAGACAAGAAAAAGTGTGAGGTGGTCGCTGAGGTCGTTGAGGCCCGCTGTCCTTTTGTCAAGGCGGTTCCTCATGACTGCGATTTTGATGCTTTTGCCGCAAAAAACGTGGAGGTCGATCTGATCATCGATGCTACAGATAATCTTCCTACACGGGGTAAGATCAATGCCTATGCCAAAGAGATAAATATGCCTTGGCTCTATGGTTCGGTTGAAGCTTTCAATGGGCAGGTCTGTTTTTTTGAAAAAGCCTCTTTTGATGTTTTCAAGATCTCCAATAAAGCCCCTGCAGGTATAGCTGCACCGATTGTTATGCATATTGCATCATTACAGGCAAACCTGGCACTGCGTTATCTTGCAGGCTTGAAAATCAAAAAAGATTATTTGTATTACCTGTTTTTTGATGATGAAGGCGAATTGATCACTCAAAAGTTTGGACTGCCAACGGAATAGGATGTCAGTCTATACCTTTGACTCCCATGAGCAAGAGGCAGAGTACAAGCGTCTATGCCTGATCCAAGACTCCTTTGATGATAAATCCCAAACGCATCTTTTAAAAGCGGGTCTGAAACCAGGTATGCATTGTCTGGAGGTCGGTCTTGGTGCCGGGTCACTGGCAGACTGGATCTACAAACAAGTAGGTGCGGAGGGAAGCCTTTTGGGTGTTGACCTCAATTGTCAATATATTAAAGAGCATGCCGAATACGCCTTCTTTGAGGGTGATGTCTTGGCGTTACAGACTTCCAAAACCTTCGATTTGATCCATTTGCGTTATGTACTGGTGCATAATCGTTCAGCAGATGAGATTATTCAAAAACTTTTTTCTCTGTTAAAACCGGGTGGCAAGATTGTCGTTGAAGAACCGGACTTTACCCTCGCAAAGTGGATGGATGCGAAAGACCTGGATGCATGCAGACGTGTCAGCAGTGCGGTTTGTAAAATGTTTGAGGATAAACGGCTTAAACCAAGGTATGGCTCGATTGTTCATCTTGCATTGAGGGATGCCGGATTCAAGGTGGATGAGCAAAAAAGTTATCTTCATCTGTGCAGCGGAGGAGAAGATGTTGCCGAAATGATGGGAATGTCAGCCCGGGCGCTTCAGGAAGAATACACCCACAGTGGAGTCTGTTCATCTGAGGATGTCAAGGCCTACATCGATGCGTGTCATGATAGTGAATCCTTAGGTGTTTATTATGGGACGATTGCAGTCACAGCAACCAAAGTGAAGGAGAGTGAAGAAGAGGTGACGTATAGGCAAGACGATGGTGTTTGTCTTGCAAGTACAGATGCTGAGATCTTGGGATGCTTTACCCTGATGAAAGAGTTGCGTACAGGTTTGAGAGAGGATGGTTTTCTCGAAACGATCAGGATTCAGATGGAAGAGGGGTATCAACTCTATTATTTGAAAAAAGAATCTGAAATAGTCTGTCTGGCAGGCTGTCGTATAGTTTCAAATTTAGCCTGGGGGAAGCATCTGTATATTGATGATCTTGTTTCAAGAAAGAAGGTACGGTCTTTGGGATACGGAGATGAGATGATGGAGT
>JBFEXS010000050.1:0-14831 GCA_041562555.1 Sulfurimonadaceae bacterium | reverse complement strand
CTTGATTCCTTTAGGATCACTTTCTAAATAGGGAGAGAATATCTCTTTTAACTGCTCTTCGAACAGATGTGAACTAAGAATCTGCATTGGGTCCCTTTTCTTTCAGCCATTGATCGATTTTTTTGGTGTTTTCATAGAAGGAGGTAAATGTTTTTTCATCATGTAAAAAACGTTCCCACTCCTCTTGAAATTTTTTTTGCGTATTTTGAAATAGTGCCGTGTTGTCAATAGCACTATCCTGCTTGTCAGATGCCATTTTTCCCCCTAAAATTTCGTCAGGTTTCATATGTTGAATTATTATAAGCTAATTTGACTCAAGAGAGTATTAATCGGAGTCAATGCTCATACCAACTTGTCTTCAAGCGGCTTATGGGGTACAATGCTTTGAGATAAATGTGAGTGATCACACGAAGGACAATATTGTATGAAGTATATGATAGCAATAACAACGCTACTGTTTATGAGTGGCTGTTCAGCCTTTATCCAACAGGGTGATTATGTGACCTATACCAGTGATAAATATACCTTTATTGCAAATACTTTTTTAAATCAGAGTATCGACTGTTTAGAACTCGGGAGCATTGATGAAAGTGATATTGAGGCGAAATACTGCGTCGGGGTCAATTATGCATCAAAGCTTGTAGAGGGATTTATGTTTGAGCATACTTACCGAAATGATCAAGAACGTTTTATCGGTGCGACATTGAGTTTCAAAGCAAAGGAGAAGTTTACAATAGAGTGTAATTCTGAAACGGTCGATGGACAAAGTTCAGGGACCGAATACGTGAATTGTATGGTACCCAAGCAAAATTTCGATCTGTATTTTTTCCTGATGAGCTCACCAATGGACGTCTATGGGACATTTAAGGCTGCTGTTGGTGTTGATAATGTCTATCAGGGTGTGATAGGGGTTGAAGACAAAGAGCGTCTAGGTCAGTTCTACAAAGATATAGCAGCAGATACAAAAGAGGATTGGAAGCGTGGTAAACTTTAAGTACGGAGTGAAATAGTCTGCCTATTTGCACTCACTGCTTGAAGGTTTAAGATAATATTGGTTTGCCCAGCCGAACTTCCCCTCGTATTCGACATAACACCAGCCCTCTTTTGCCTGTTGTAAAAAGCTTTTAACCTCGTCTTCTTGCATGTTCATCATCGCATCTAAGCTGATATCCTTACCGCATCCATGATTCTTAACACACTGGGCACTAAAAGGGATACTGGTTACCTTGTCTGACTTATGGGTTGCTTGTGTACGGATATTGAGCGTATCGTTAGATTTGACTTTTTGTATCTGCCAAAAAGCAACATTATCTGCAAAAAGTGCAGATGTAATTAAAAGGGGGAATAAAATAGATTTCATGGTGTCTCCTAGGATAAGTAACTGTTATTATAGCCAAGAGTTTGTTGAAAGTAAAAAAGGATTGAAGAATTGCTTCTGAAAAGCAAAGTGTCCGGCTTAAAGCCCGGCTGCTTTGATCTTTTCCGCTTGGTAATGTGCTAGAAGCGGCTCGATGATCTCATCCATAAGTCCTCCGCCGAGGATCTCGTTCAGACGGTATAAGGTAAGATTGATACGGTGATCGGAGATACGGTTTTGCGGATAGTTATAGGTACGGATACGTCCTGAACGATCACCCGTTCCTACCTGCTCTTTACGTGCCGCTCCGTCTTCTTCCATCTTTTGTTGCATCTCAAGGTCATATAGACGGGCTTTAAGTACTTTCATCGCCTTGTCTTTATTCTTGTGCTGAGATTTTTGATCCTGGTTGGTCACTACCAGACCAGAGGGAATGTGCGTGATACGTACAGCTGAATCGGTTGTATTGACAGATTGACCACCACAACCGGATGAACGCATAACATCGATCTTAAGGTCATTTGGGTTGATTTCGATCTCAACATCATCGACTTCAGGCATGATAGCTACGGTAATGGCTGAAGTATGAACACGTCCTTGTGATTCTGTTGCAGGAACACGTTGAACACGGTGAGTGCCTGATTCATGTTTCAAGAAAGAGTAGACTTTTTCTCCCTTTACAAGGGCAATCATCTCTTTGAACCCGCCGGCATCTCCCTCTGATGAAGACATGATTTCTATCTTCCATCCTTTGAGTTCGGCATAGCGCGTATAGGCAGTAAAGAGGTTACCAACAAAGATAGCCGCTTCATCTCCACCGGCACCGGCACGCATCTCTAGATAAATGTTGCGATCATCATTTGGATCTTGTGGTACTAGCAGACCCTTGAGTTCTTCCTCTAACTTAGGTACTTTGGGCTCAAGCTCTTTAAGTTCCTCTTTGGCCAATTCATCCATTTCAGGATCACCGAGCAGCTCTTTATTATCAGAGATCTCCTGTAATAGGGCATTGTACTCTTTTGCTTTTTCAACAATCGGAAGAAGACCTGATTGCTCTTTGGAAAGCTCTGTCATCTTTTTGATATCTGAAGTGACATCCGGTGCACTTAAAAGGTCAGTGAGTTCATTATAGCGATCAATAAAGGGGTCAAGTTTTGATTGTAACATGGATGGTCTCCGAGATGAAGATTATGTTCGATCTATCAGAGACCGAACAGTGAAGGGGCAGTGTGGAAAGAAATATGTTCGGCTATAAACAGCACACTACCTCACCCCACAACGCAGATGCGCCTTGCTTAAAGTTGGTTATTAAGCGATTGCGTTAACAGCAGTATGTAAACGGCTTACTTTACGAGCAGCAGTCTCTTTTTTCAAGATACCTTTGCTTACGAATTTATGAATTTGCTGGTTAGCAACTTTAAGTGCAGCAGCAGCTTCTTCTTTGTTACCTGCATCAATTGCAGAACGAACGTCTTTTACGATATTTTTAAGACGAGTACGGTAGAAACGGTTACGTTCAGTCTTTTTGATAGTCTGACGGATACGTTTTACTGATGATTTATGGTTAGCCATATCAATATTTCCTTCTTAGGGATCTTGCCCTAATTTTTTTTAAGAATCGAAGTTTAGCTGAAATATCATTAAATTTAAGTTAAGGATACTAGGTAAGTTTCAAAAGGGTGACTTTCTTCCTCTAAAATACCGATTTTTCATAATTATCAACTATAAAAAAGATAAGAGGTGTTAGAATACGCTTAATCTGATAAGTATGTATAGCGAGGATAAGTATGAAGTTATTTGGTACCGACGGTGTCCGTGGTCAAGCGGGTGGTTTTTTAAATGCGACAAGGGCAATGAATGTAGCGATTGCAGCAGGTATCTATTTTAAACAACATGCAAAGACGAAGAAAATTCTTGTAGGTAAGGATACCCGTCGTAGCGGCTATATGATTGAAAATGCCATTGTTAGCGGATTAACGGCGGTGGGCTATGATGTCGTTCAGATAGGACCGATGCCCACACCGGCTATCGCCTTTTTAACAGAGAACATGCGATGTGATGCGGGTATTATGATCTCTGCTTCACATAATCCTTTTGAGGACAACGGGATTAAGTTTTTCGATGCTAGAGGAGACAAACTGTCTGAAGATATCGAAGCGGAGATCGAAGCGATCTATAACAATACGACGTTGATGACTTCTTCGTGTGCCGTAGGAAAAGAGATCGGAAAAGCAGAACGTATTGATGATGTCATCGGCCGCTACATCGTCCAACTTAAAAACTCTTTTCCACAGGAACTGTCACTGCAGGGTCTGCGTATTGTATTGGATACGGCAAATGGTGCAGGATACAAAGTAGGACCGACAGTACTGGATGAATTGGGTGCTGAGGTGATCGTGATTCATGATAAACCTGACGGTTTTAATATCAATGAGGATTGTGGGGCTTTACATACGAAAGACCTTTCACAAGCTGTAGTCAAGTATAGAGCAGACATCGGTATCGCACTTGACGGGGACGCCGACAGACTGGTTGTCGTAGACGAGAAGGGTGTGATGGTCCATGGTGATCAGCTTCTTGGTGTGATGGGTGTCGCTTTGCATAAGAAACAGATGCTCAAGGGCGGAGGAATCGTCGCTACTGTTATGAGTAATCTTGGTCTTGAAGAGTATATGAAGGAGAACAACCTAAAACTTTTCCGCTCTAACGTAGGGGACAAATATGTACTCGAAGTGATGAATGAGAAGGGTATCAACTTCGGTGGTGAACAGAGCGGACATGTGATCTTGCATGATTTTGCGAAGACAGGAGACGGCCTTATGTCGGCACTTCAGATTCTGGCGATCATCCTTGAATCAGGCAAGAAAGCCTCGGAGGTACTGCGTCCGTTTTCGCTGTATCCGCAACAGTTACGCAATATGAACGTCAAGGAGAAAAAACCTCTGGATGAGATCGAAGGGCTGAAAGAACATCTGGAACATGTAGAATCTTTACATATGCGTCATCTTATCCGGTATTCGGGAACAGAGAACAAGCTTCGTATCTTGCTTGAAGGAAAAGATGCTAAAGTTCTAGACGCAAAAATGAACGAACTGGAAGAATTTTTTGGAAAACAACTCGCTTAGAAACCTTCTTTACCTCTTTTGGCCGATGGCTCTCGCCATGGTCGGTATCTTTATCGTCGATCAAAATATCAAACAACTTTTTCTAGACGGTTATCTCTATTATAGTGATTGGATGGATCTGATCCTTGTCTTTAACAAGGGTGTCGCTTTTTCGATGTTCGCTTTTTTAAAAGAGTGGCTTAAGTGGATACAGCTGGTGATGATATTAGGCGTTATCGGATATACTCTTTACCTTAACAACCGTATCTATTCGGTACCGGTAGGTATTCTGGTCGGAGCAGGCTTGTCCAATGTATATGACCGTTTTATCCATGGTGGCGTTGTAGATATGTTCTATTATCACGGATGGCCATATCCCGTCGCAGGACAGGAGGGATTCGCTGTTTTCAATTTTGCCGATGTGATGATCGACCTGGCTGTTGTATGGCTCTTGTGGATCAATTGGAAGATGGGAAAGCAGTCATCAGAAGATGAGAGGAATACGGACTAGTCTCTATTTAAAAAAACTGACAGATCTCATAATCACTTCTACAATATAGCTTACCATCACGTGGTGAGTACTCAAAGCTCACACTTTTCCCCGGGCCATAGGTATAGGTATAATGGTTCTGACCTTGCCATTGCCACCCTTTCTTGCTAGGATAGATAGGGGTGATAAGTACATTTCCAAAGAGGTGATCCGCATCGTTAGTAAGCGTCTTTGGATAGGGGTCTTTCCCACTGTATTTATTACGCTTTACATCGCGACTAATACCGGAATAGATTGCCTCAAGATCGGAACGGGCCTTGTAGATCGCTGCTTCATATTCGGGTTGGATAGAGGGTCCTGTCTCATAGTCCTTTGATGTTGCAAAAAATTCATGGTATGCGCTGTAGGCGGCAAATATGACGACAGCAAATCCGATTATACGTAACATGGGATCTCCTCTATTTTAAATTGATAGGAGATCCATTGTATAGCAGTCTAACTTAAAGTGACGTCTTTTGAAGGTTTAATTATTCAGGAGTGGTAGCTGTGAGAGGAGTTCTTCACAATATAGGTTTTGTGTAAGGCTGCTTTTCCAGTCTGGATTTAAAGCATCTATCCCAAAGTAGGCACCCAGGACCATGCCTATAGCAATAGCACGTGAGGCATTATCTCCTCCAACCATAGCGTTGGCCTGCAGGGCTCTGTTAAGCCCGTCTTCTTCATTGGCGTATTTCAAGATAAAGTAGATACTTCCCGGTAGGGTTCCCTCCGTAGGACTGGCTTTTCCGACACGGATAGGCTCGGAACGGCCAATATCCCACAATCGTGCCATAGAGGTGAGTGCTAGGTCATCGACAAAGGCTTCCTTGGAAAGTTCGCTAAGTGGATCAGTGGCTTCTTTGAATTTAGAAATGGCTTGGGCTGTTTTTGTCTCAAAAAAACCACCCATCTGGATAGCGACACTTTCAATGGCATCTTGCGGTGTTTGACCATTAATGACTCTATGGGTCACCCGTGCAAAGAACTCTCCTCCTCCAAGAGCAGAGGCTTCTCGGTGGGTAAACATTGCTTTTCGTGCGACCTGGGCCAGGGTCTCTTCATCATCATAATATGCATGGGCTGCCACGTGGCGTATGGCCATAGCATTGGACGGGCCTCCGAGATGATGGGTGGCAACACCGGCAGCGACCTGTTTATAGGTCTGTTGTGTCATGGTGCAGACCCATGATCCCCAGTTGTTCTCCAAACGTCTTTTCCAGTGAGGGATGAGTTCATCTACACTGAACTCTTTAACGGGACTTCCCATCTGTGCAAGGTGTTCTAAGATGACTATATTGTAATCTCCATAGTCAGTCGTTCCACCGGCCTTTTTGCCAGGATGGTAGTTTCGACTTCCCCAGCCAATCCCATGGGTCTCACCGCCCATCATCTCTCCTGGGCTCATAAACTTAGCGATGGGGCCCCTGCCATATGCTTCCCAGATCTTCTGGGCATCATACTCGTAGTGTGAACCTAAGCAAAGGGCATCCCCTACAAGGGCACCAAAAAAACTGCCACGAATTTTATCTTTCTTATCCATAAATGCTATCTCTTTTTGTATTTTAGGGGCATTGTAACTTAGCAGGGTTAGAGAACGTGCAGTCTTAAAAATTAGTCCTATTTTTTTAGTTCTAAAGAAGAGCTATAGGTCAAGAGGAAGATGGATCTCAAAACAGGCGCCTTCGTCTTTATTATAGACACAAATAGTACCGTGTAAATGTTCGACAACGACTTGTCGGGTAAAGTTAAGACCCAGTCCTGTTCCACCTTTATCAAGTTTTGTTGAAAAATACGGCTCAAAAACTTTTTCAAGGATCTCTTCCGGGATACCCCCTGCATTATCCTGAATACACAGTCGTAAATCATTATTTTCTTTTGACATGCTTATGTCAATATGTCCATTGGATTGCTCTTTATCCAGCATGGCGTCCTTGGCATTATTTAAAATATTCATGATGGCATGAATAAATTCACTGCGCTTTCCAAAAAGTTCTTCATCAGTATCTAGAAGGGTAACATCGAGTTTAATGTTTGAAGCAGTATAGCTAGGTTCCACGAGACTGAGAAGGGTTCGAAAGGCACTGTTGACAAAAAAAGCTTCATCTTTGGTATCAGGTCGTGTGAAACGTAAAAAATCATGCATAGTCTCCTGCATAAGGGTACTTTGCTGAACAATCCCTTTGAGCTCATCGTCTAGATCATAGGTGTGCTTATCCAGAGCACGGGCCATTTGTATCTTGTAAACAATGGTATTGATAATACTTAGAGGTTGTTTCCATTGGTGTGAAATATTACTGACCATATCACCGAGAGCGGCCATTTTAGAAGATTGTTGCAGCTGTATGTCTTTTTCGCGGTTTGCATTGACTTCTTTTTCGACCTCATGCTGTAGGTGATATGTCAAGCGATTGAGTTGAATATTCTTATCTCTTAAATCTTCTTCAAAAAGATCAATGGTACTTTGATAAAAGCGTATAAAGATCGTTCCTACTGCCAAAGAAATCATATGATAAAAAAGAAATGGCTTTTCGTAGGGAAGTGAGGCCGGGTTTAAAAAGAAAAAGGCAGAGAGCTCTGTTGCAAACATGAGATATACCCAGTACATCCCCACTCTATTTCCTAAAAGATGGATAGAGGTCAGAGGAATTATGAAGAACCATACGAATCCGCTGTTGGCTATACCTCCTTCAATAAGAGCAGGTATCGTTATCATGTAAAGTGTTAAAATTGAGATATGCGCTACCGGAGGAATGAATTTTTTACCTTGACGGAGTAAGAGAATACCGATGATACCTATTACAACAACGATCAAATTGGTTATAGGATATACCGTATACCCTGCAATGTGATTAGGTTGTATGACGGCAGCATTAATAATCACATTAAGATAGAGAATAAAGTTCATCGTGCGCAGACGTTTGAATTGAGGATGAGAAGGGTCAATATCTAGGCCGGCATTGACAAGGTTTTCATACAACTTCATTTTTATCCTTGTTGCGCGTATAGTACATTAGAGTAACTTGTTTTACTATAACAGGAAATGATTTAAAAAGAAGTAGTAGATAATAAAGATTACTCAGAGGTGATAGAAATGGGATATTAGGAGTAATAACTCTTAATACCATCCATTTTTCTACCCATATTAAGCAGAAGCATGTCGGCGATGACGAGGGCTGCCATGGACTCAGCTACGACAGAGCCACGAATAGCGACACAGGGATCATGTCTGCCCTTGAGAGAAAAGTGTTGCTCAGTGTCATGGGTATCAATAGTCTCTTGCTCGATAAAGATCGATGGTGTAGGCTTAAAGTATACGGAGATATTGATATCTTCTCCGTTGGAAATACCACCGAGGATCCCGCCTGAGTGGTTGGATTTGAAACCGTTATTTCGGATGGGGTCATTGTTTGTAGAACCTGTGGTACGGCATGATTCGATACCGTCACCGATTTCTACGGCTTTGACAGCATTAATACCCATCATCGCATCAGCAAGCACGGCATCAAGTTTGTAATACAAAGGTTCACCCAGACCAATGGGTGTATTCTTGATCTTTACAAGTGCGGCACCACCGACAGAATCGTGACGTGTCTTTGCTTCGAGAATTGCCGCTTTTTGTGCATCTTCAGCATGTTTATCAAGGGTATATATCTCACTTGTTTTGACATAATCGAAGTCGTGCTCTTGGGAGCGGATACCGGCAATCTCGATAATTCCGCTTTGTACTTCAATACCAAGTTCGGCAATCATCAGTTTGGCAATAGCCCCTGCAGCAACTCTTGCGGCAGTCTCACGGGCTGAAGAGCGCCCACCTCCGCGGTAATCACGGATGCCATATTTGTTCCAGTAGGTGAAATCGGCATGACCTGGACGGAAGATATCTTTGATGTTACTGTAGTCTTTTGACTTTTGATTGGTATTGTAGATCACCATGGCAATCGGTGTACCTGTGCTAAGCCCTTCAAAGGTTCCTGAGAGGATTTCGACCTTATCGGCTTCCTTACGCGCTGTGGCAAATTCATTTTGTCCCGGTTTACGTCTGTCTAATTCAGACTGGATAAATGCCTCGTCGATCTTGAGTCCTGCAGGAACACCATCGACGACACAACCGATGCCTGCTCCATGGGATTCTCCAAAGGTAGAGAATGATAAACGGATACCGAACTTATTCATTTTCTTTCTCCTTTCAGTTTTTCGAGGGCAATGAAGGCAGCCTCTTGTTGAGCGACTTTTTTACTCTTGCCCTTTGCTTTTGCATACTCTTTGTCCTGAATAAAGACAGATATCTCAAACTCTTTCTTGTGATCCGGCCCGGAGGTACCTACCAGTCGATAGTCTGGAGTGACCCCAAACTCAGCCTGTGTGAGTTCCTGAAGGGTTGTCTTAAAATCTTTAAAGAGCGTACTCATATCGATCACAGGATAGACCTCGTCGAGGTAGCGATGCATCAAAGCTTCCACATGTTGAAGACCCACTTGTAGGTAGATAGCACCCATAACGGCTTCAAAAGCATTGGAAAGCAGGGATGGCTTTTTACGGCCGTTATTGTTCTCTTCTGCGTTTGAAAGCAGGATATATTCACCCAGATTTATATGCTCCGCCATGCGGGTGAAGCCCTCTTCGTTAACTAAAGAGGCGCGCATCTTGGAGAGTTTTCCCTCGTCAAACTTTGGAAACTTAGCGAAGAGATATTCTCCCACGACCAAGTCCAAAACTGCATCACCCAGAAATTCCAATCGCTCATTATTGTAGGGCTGCTTATAGCTTTTATGCGTCAGCGCTTCAATAAGGAGCTGTGGATCTTCAAAGTGATAATCTAGAGATTTTTCTAGTTCATCAATATTTTTCACAACAGTTTCCTTGTATTTATTCTTAATGGTTGATGCTTACTGGAAGGAGAGGTTCGTCCCGAATCCAGCTTTAGTCAAGAGCATCTCACTCTGCACTGTGTCAATTCCAAGACAGTTTGGACAGCGATGGAATGAAAAAGGAAAGACCTGTTTACATTCATTACATAGATATTCAAACTGTATATCTGCATCTTTATAACCGGAAGATTGCAAATTGATCAGGACATCAAGTTCAAAAACAGAACTTTTATCAGCACTCTTTAGTACACCCTTTGCTGTGTAGAGCTCTTGTAGATAAGCATTGGATGAAATTATATCCAAATCGAGTTGATGTGGTTCTAAATTCCATAAGATATCGGAAATACGTTCGCACAGGCTCTGATCAAGATATTTCCATGCCAGAGCAGGTGAGAGTTTGAAGAGGTGCTCAAAGATCATATAGCCGAGCTGGTGATGCTTCTTGTACCAGCCGATGATCTTCTCTATCTTCTCATCTGAAGGGATACGCATATTGTGTTGCATGGAGACAAGGGAGAGATACATGGCGTCTTTAGCTACTTCCATATCCATCTCACCAAGAGGTTCCAAAATCTCTTTTGCTTTTTCAAAGTCACGCATCTTCTCATAAATGATAAGTAGAAACTGCAGGGCAGAAGGGGTGCGGGGATGACGGGAAAGTATTTCCAGAAAAAGGTCTTTTGAACGCTGCAAGAAACCTGCTTTTAGATAGGCCTGGCCTAAAAGAATCATGGTCTCTTTTTGATCATGTATAGAGAGTTTTCGATCTAGGATAGCTGTATAAATTTCGATACTCTTTTCATAATCACCCTGTTGGATGTAGCTGGTAGCAAGGATATAGAGTGATTTATGGGAGAGGTCCGATGCCGAAAGTATCTCAGAGAGCTCTTTTTCAGAGGGCATCGTGTGAAAATTCTTGATAAAACGGTCAAGACTCTTTTCGTCTTCTTTGGTTTTAAATCGTCCCCACCAGTAAGAGAAGAATGCGACAATAAAGATAAGGCTGAAAAAGATGATGATCCCAAAAAGCGGATCTTTGTAATCTATAAACAACCCTTCCATTCATGCCCTTTTTACTTGCTGCTTTAGCTTTAATAGGATAGATTATACCTAAATCCATATTACATGTATGCGGTTTTTAATGAATAACAGTAAGTGTGAATATTTACAAAAGATTAATCTGAATGAGAGTAATCTGTCTTTTTTTAGCAAGATTTTGATCAGTTCAGGGGATTTTTTAAAGTGAATGTGAGGCAATTCGAGTTAGAATGTGATATCTAGGTTATATCTTATATATATAATTACCTTTTATTATAAAATTTTTGGGAGGACGTATTATGAGCAGCGAACAAACGAAAGTGAAGGCCTCGGAATATTTAAAGGGGTGGATCCCTCTGCGCTACATGCGTTATTATGTATTCGCTTTTGCTACGGCATTTACCTTGATCATACCATGGGTGACCGTTAAAGGTAATCACTTTTTTCTTTTGAGTTTTGTTGACTTTAAATTTCACTTCTTTTTTATTACTTTTGATATGCAAGAGCTCTATCTTTTACCATTTTTACTGATGATTTTGTTTATTGGGGTATTCGGGATCACTGTCTTGGGCGGACGTATGTTTTGTGGTTGGTTTTGCCCGCAAACGATCTTTCGTACAGTATTTAGAGACTTCATAGAGACGAAGATCTTCAAACTGCGTAAACGTATCAAGAACAAGCAGATCGAACCGGATTATTCAAAGCCGATCAATAAGGTAAAACGTGTTGTCATCTGGATCATTTCGATCATTCTGGCCTTTTTGGCTGCGGCAGATGCCCTATGGTTTTTTGTACCTCCTGAACAGTTTTTTGACTTTGTCGCCAATATCGGCGATCACAAGCTTTTTATGGGAGCATGGATAGGTATCGCACTGTTTCTGTTTTACGACATTGTTTTCTTACAGGAGAACTTTTGTATTTACGTTTGTCCATATTCACGTATTCAATCGGTATTGTATGATGATGATACGATCATGGCGATCTATGATAATGAACGTGGCGGGCGTATCTATGATGAACATCATACGAAACTGGTGGACAAACAGGATCAGCTTGCAGCGGCAGATCTGTGTACAACCTGTGAATCCTGTGTAACCGTCTGTCCGACGCATATTGATATCCGTCAAGGTCTACAGTTGGAGTGCATCAACTGTCTTGAGTGTGTCGATGCGTGTACGACAGTGATGGCGAAGTTCAATGAACCGAGCCTGGTAAATTGGTCAAGTACCCGAGAGATCGAGCTCAAAGAAGGCAAGACACGTTTTTTCCGTCCGAAGATCATTGGTTACGGTGTTGTCTTGACAGGTATCTTTATGATCCTTATGCTGATGGGGATGGAAAAAGAACTGATGCTGATCAATATCAATAAACAGACACGATTATATGATATAGAGAATGTAGATGGCAAAGCCAGAGTTGAAAATGCCTATACGGTATTACTGCAAAATACACAGAACAAAGCACATGACTTTTACCTGGAAGTACTTGACAATGATAAGATAAAGATCGCACGTCCTTCCCATCCGTTCACGGTCGAACCGGGACACAAGACAAAGAAAACTTTTGTCCTGTATACGACAGATAAGCTGGTGGAAGAGGATCGACATGATACGATCCTGGAAGTGAAGGTAAGAGCCTATGCTGTCGATGCTAATGAGACAATCTTTGCCAAAAGAGAGATCCGCTTTACCTATCCTAGGGCAGATATAATCCGCAAGAAGATGGAACGTTAAGACCTTTGGTCTTGATGAACAGATGAGGCAAACAGCATTAACTTTCTAATACAGATACAATAGCTTTTTCAAGGCTATCAATCTCCAGACCTGCTTTCAACATGAGTGACTTCACATTATTCGGAATCTGTGTGTGGAGTTCGCCGTGAGGTGTGACCATTCTGTATACGATCGCATTTGCGCAAGCAAGTTGCTGCAGTTTTGCAGAGCTTGCATTGAAGGGTGAATCACTGTATCTGATAGAATCTACAAGTTCACTGTCAAGACCCCAAAATTCTAAAATATCTGCCGTGACAAAGGCAGCACTTGTCTTTAACAAGGTGACTTCAGCCTTTGAGAACTCATTGACATCATAATCTTTGAAGGCATGTTCAAGACCCTGGTTTATGAGTTCCTGATCAATAAGAATTTCGCCCAGGTTTCCCAAAATAGCAGAGGAGCAGAGCAGTGTGAGGGCATCCGGATCGACCTGAAAATACCAGGCATTCATTAACGCCAGACGAAGACGCGAAGTCTGTTTGAACTGTTCTTCATTGATGTTATAGGCTTGCAGTTGCAAACTACCAATCCTGCAAGCCAAGTCGCTGAGCGTGATTGCTTTGATCAGGCGTTTTCCAAAGGAGACTACCGCTTGTTCTATCGATGAGGTACTTTTAACCGCATAGATAGGCATATTGGCAGCATGTAAAATATTTGCTGTCGTGATGGAATCAGACTCTATTATGTGAATAAGGTCCTTGATAGAACTTTCCGGATCATCACATAATCGAGTGATCTCTTTGATCGAGCTTGGGAGAGGATCAATACCCTGGATGAAATTATAGATCTTTTGATGTGATACAAGGGTGTATACTTTGGAAAAATGTGAGGTGACTATATTGTGTAATTGGCGTTTGAGCTCGTCTGAGCGGATCGGCGAATGAATAGGGTGGGTCAGTCCTTTGAGTAACAGACGGGACCTTTGATTGGCTCTGAGATTAGGAACGGCTGTAATAAGTGCGATATCCGGTTTTAAGATAAGCAGTTCCGTCGCAATATCAATACTCTCTTCAAGCATGTTCAGTAAAACAATGTCACAAAGGTTGTTCAAAACGATTGTCCTCAGCTCATCCAGACTATCTGTTATATTGACGGATTTGAAAACGTGCTTTAAGGGTGCCTGCATCTTCTGGGCTCGGGTCAGACTGCTGTCTACATATAAAAGTGTTAAGCCCTGCATGACATCTGAAGTCCGTTCCTCCTCATCCAGGATAGTGATAGTAGGGAAAAGAGAGGGATTCATACTACTGAGTTCTTGCTCTTCTAAAAGTTCGTTTGACCAGATCTGAAGCTGATCAACACATGAGGTTAACCATTGGAGGTCGTATACAGTGGCTTCACCTTTACTCGAGCGTAAAGCATTCAAGATATTTTCGCCTTGAGCCACAAGCAAGAACAGTTCTTTGAGCTCGAGATAAGAAGCTGAGGCTTTATAGTTGTGAAAAAGGCGAAAAAGATTGGCTATTGACATACCGTCATCCTCATTCAATGAGGCGATATATGTATGCATCAAGGGAATGTCAGATGCAAACTTATTTGAGAAGATGTCTAGTATTTCGGTATCCATATGCTTATACTAGCGCAGGGAGTGTTAAGCAGGGCTTATCTGGTTCGAAGATGTCTAGGACATCTTGACGCAGCGTTCACCTGCCTTCATCGTACCGATGACGTATCCGTCAGATCCTGCCAGTACAGCATCTACATTTTCAGGACGAACAACAAGTACCATACCGATACCCATATTGAAAGCACGATACATCTCTTCTTCACCAACATGTTCCGTTAGCAGGTCAAAAATCGGAAGTGGGCGAAGTCCCGATTTGTCGACGTCGGCATAAAGGTCCTCAGGAAGAACACGGGGAAGGTTCTCGACGATACCACCGCCTGTGATATGCGCCATTGCTACCAATTTGTCCTTGAGTGCCTTGAAGGTTTTGACATAGATGCGTGTCGGCTCCAATAATACATCGATTAATGGGCGACCGTTGAAATCATCATCAAAGTTCATCCCCATTTTATCAAAGAGCACTTTTCGTACAAGGGAGAAGCCGTTAGAGTGAAAGCCGGAAGAGGGTAACGCGATTAGGACGTCCCCCTCTTTTACCTGAGAAACGCGATCAAGTTCAGATTTTTCAGCCATCCCTACAGCAAATCCAGCCAGGT
>JBFEXS010000049.1:0-15531 GCA_041562555.1 Sulfurimonadaceae bacterium | reverse complement strand
ATGGAAAGATATTGAACCGGCTTCTTTCGCAGCAGGTGACGGTGCTCTGGACAAGAGCAAGATAACAGGTGTGACCCGTATCGAGGATGATGCCGTACTGCTTATTCTGGATCTTGAGAATGTGGTGCAGGAACTTGGTCTTTATGCACCGGATAATGGGGATGTGGCTGCACATAAAGACCAGTTCTCGGGAATTGTCCTCTTACTGGATGACAGTGCTACGGCAAGAAAGATTGTCAAGGATGCACTTGTGGAGATGGGCTTTAAGGTCGTCGAAGCAGTTGATGGGGAAGAGGGCTTACAAAAGCTTCAGGATCTGTATGACATGTATGAGGATCAGTTGTCTCAGCATCTTAAACTGATCGTCTCAGATGTCGAGATGCCGCGCATGGATGGATTCCATTTTGCTGCAAATGCAAAAGAAGATGTTCGCTTCGCCAATATCCCGATCGTTTTCAACTCTTCGATCTCGGATCATTTCTCCGAGATCCGTGGAAAAGAAGCAGGTGGGGAAGCTTATTTGGTTAAATTTGATGCTACTACCTTCTATGACGAAGTGGCGCGTATCGTAAAATCACACGTTGAACAAGGGGCGTAAACATGGATGAGTTTCAGGAGATATTACAAGATTTCTTAATTGAATCTTTTGAATTGATCGAGCAACTGGATCAGGATCTTGTAGAGTTAGAGAGTTCACCTGAGGATTTGGATCTTTTAAATCGTATCTTCAGGGTCGCACATACGGTAAAGGGTGCCAGCTCATTTTTAAATTTCGATGTATTGACCCACTTGACACACCACATGGAAGATGTTCTGAACAAGGCACGTCATGGCGAACTTGTGATCGATGCTGAGATCATGGATGTCGTCCTTGAATCAATTGATTTGATGAAGACACTGTTGAGTACTATACGCGATACCAGCAAAGATGAGGGGATTGATGTCGAACCTTGTGTTGCCCGCTTGTTAGCAATAACAAACGGTGAAAGCCCATCAGAAGTTGTGGTTGAACAGAGTGCTCCTGTAACTTCGGATGAGGGGTCTGTCACAGGGGAAGCTGCCGTTGAAGTCCAGGCGAGTGAGCAGACAGAAGAGCCTGATTATGCCAACATGAGTGATGAAGATGTTGAAGCGGAGATCGCACGTCTATTGGCTGAACGTCAGGCTGAAGACAGGGCTAAGCGTGAAGCGAAACTGGCCGCGGGTGAAGAAGTGCCTCAAATGCCTGATGAACCAAATGCAGAAGTAGAAGAATCCAAAGCAGAAGAACCTGCTGCAGAAGCAGCCCCTGTGCCAACACCGGCTCCTGCTGCACCAACACCGCCTGCAGCTCAGGCTGCACCAAAGGTAGAGAAGAAAGCATCCCCACCGGCGGCAACTACAGTCGAGCAGACGATCCGTGTCGATGTCAAGCGTCTTGATCATCTGATGAACCTGATCGGAGAACTTGTACTGGGGAAAAACCGCCTGATCAAGATCAATGATGATGTTGAAGAACGCTATGAAGGTGAAGAGTTCCTGGAAGAGTTAAATCAAGTCGTATCGATCGTCTCACTTGTAACAACGGATCTGCAGATTGCGGTTATGAAGACAAGAATGCTGCCTATCGGTAAAGTGTTTAACAAGTTCCCTCGTATGATCCGTGACCTTTCCAGAGAGTTAAACAAGAAGATTGAGCTCGAGATCAGCGGTGAAGAGACAGAACTTGACAAATCGATTGTCGAGGAGATCGGAGATCCGTTAGTACACATTATCCGTAATTCCTGTGACCATGGGATCGAGGACATCGAAAGACGTGTGGCTGCAGGAAAGCCTGAAATGGGAACAATTGGACTAAAGGCCTATAATGAAGGTAATCATATCGTTATTCAGATCACGGATGACGGTGCTGGGATGGATCCTGATTTCTTAAAGGCCAAGTCTATTGAGAAAGGTGTTATCTCTGAGAAAGAAGCGGATAACATGGGGGATAAAGAAGCCTTTGGTCTTATCTTCCGTCCTGGATTCTCAACGGCGGCTCAGGTTACCAATGTTTCGGGCCGCGGGGTCGGAATGGATGTTGTAAAAACCAATATTGAAAAACTGAACGGGATCATTGATATAGAGAGTGAGTTAGGCAAGGGTACGATTATGAAGCTTAAGATTCCGCTTACCCTGGCGATCATTCAAGCACTTCTCGTGGGTGTTCAGGAAGAATACTATGCGATCCCGTTGGCTTCTGTTCTCGAGACCGTGCGTATCAGTAAAGAAGAGATCTACACAGTCGAGAACCGTTCGGTCATGCGCTTGAGAAATGAAGTCCTCTCATTGGTCCATATTGCGGATATATTTGAGGTGGAGCATGTCTTTGATACAAGTGAACATGCTTATGTGGTTGTTCTTGGTTTGGCGGAGACGAAGATCGGTCTGATCGTCGATACCTTGGTCGGACAAGAGGAGATCGTCATCAAGTCCATGGGTGAGTACTTACACGGCATGGATGGTATTGCGGGAGCTACAATACGGGGCGACGGTGGCGTAACATTGATTGTGGATGTCGCTGCCTTGATGCATATGGCTAAAACAATCAAGTCATCTATAGCAAGCGAAGGTGCCTTGAGTTCCCAATCTGTTCAGGAAAAGACACAGCCGAGTGATTACAAGGTGATGATCATTGATGATTCCAAAACCGATAGAAAGATCATGTCAATGGCATTGAAACCTCTAGGTATTACCCTTGTGGAAGCGGCTGATGGTGTTGAAGCGCTGAACACTCTGAAGTCGGGGGAACATCAGTTTGATGCACTGTTGATCGATATCGAAATGCCGCGTATGGATGGCTATACTTTGGCATCAGAGATCAAAAAATATAACAAATATAAAAACCTGCCACTTATTGCTGTAACGTCAAGAACCGGTAAATCAGACAGGATGCGTGGGGTTGAATCCGGTATGGTTGAATATATTACCAAACCATATTCACCTGATTATTTGCAAAATGTGGTTAAACGCAATATTAAGTTCAATTTTTCTACTGAGGAGTCTGCATCATGAGTGACAAGTTACAAGACATCATCAACAAACAGCAGGATCAGATCTCTCCAGACGAAGAGAACTTGAATGATATTGTGCAGCTGGTAGGATTCGTGGTCGGAGATGAAGAGTTTTCTGTGCCTATTTTAACGATTCAAGAGATTATCAAACCTATCGAATGGACACGTGTCCCGCGTACACCGGCTTATGTTCTTGGAGTCTTTAATCTACGTGGTTCGGTTATCCCTTTGATCGATTTGCGACTTAAATTTGGTCTTCCTAGTGAGAAGATGACAGAGAACAGTCGTTTTATTGTCATGAAGAATGAGACGGAAACAGCAGGTTTCGTGATCGATAGATTAACGGAAGCGATCCGTCTGAAAAAAAGTGAAATAGGTCCGGCACCGGAAACGGCTATGCAGGAGAAAAGTTTGATCGAAGGTGTTGGAAAGCAAGATGACAAGATCCTGACAATACTTAAAGTCGATAAGCTTTTAGAGAGAGACTTCTAAGCCTCTGTCAAGAGAGGATATCTTTGGCTATCTGAAACTGATTGGCCGTCATTAAATGCACCTTGGGATGTAACTTCATTATATCGTCAAACAGGTTCTTACTCAACTCAAATCCAACTTTATACTCTTCTTCGGCAGAAATGGCATGGGCCTTGCGTAGAGACTCAATCCAGAGCTTAGGAACATGTATACCAGGAACATGTGATGCTAAAAATTGTGCAGTACGAAGTTTTGTGATAGGAAAGATACCTAATACCATTTGTGCTTTTTGTGCAGATTCACAGCAGTCGTTCTTGGCATTTTCGAGGAGGTCCAAGAGCAGCTTTGCATTATCAATGTCATAGACCGGTTGGGATATAAGACCAAGTGCACCGTGTTCTATCTTTTTTTTCATTTTTTTCTGCAGGGTCTTTGGATTGGTTGAAAAAGAGTTTGTGACAGCAAACGGATAGATCATCTTCGGTTTTTGTGCAAGTGGCTTACCTGCATAATCGATCCCGGAGTTAAGACAGGAAACAATATCCAAAAGAAGGTTAGAGTTGCCGTCAAAGACACCTTTCGCATTAGGTTGATCAGACATAGAAGCACTGTCACCCGTAAGTGCAAGGATAGAACGTACGTCAAACTCATTCGCACCCAGGAGGTCTGATTGAAGAGCGATACGGTTCCTGTCACGCATACTCATTGTCGCCAGAACAGGCTTATTGAACTCCTGTTGGAGTCTCAAGGCAGCGAGGATTGCATTATATTTCAGTTTTGCCAGAGGGTTGTCTGTTGTGGAAAAGCCATCTACAAGTGTATCGAGTTCTAAGTCTTTAATCTTATCGATGATAGGTTGGAAAACAGGAGAGTGAGAAGGTGTTGTCTCGAGAGTGATGTGTCTGCCATTTTGTAGGTTGTTTATAAGTTCTTCAAACAATATTTTTCCTATACGCTATAATTGCATTTAATTAACAGCATTATAGCAATATATTGCTACATAAAGAGAATAAATGAAACTATGCGTATTTGATTTTGATTCAACCTTGATGGACGGAGAAACAATAGATTTCTTTGCCGAGCCTCTTGGTCTAAAAGATAAAGTGGCGGCGATTACCGAAAAAGCGATGCAAGGTGAGATGGACTTTTTTGAGAGTCTGACAGAACGTGTCTCTTTGTTGAAAGGCTTGGATTTTTCAAAGGTTGAAGAGATTTGCAACTCACTTCCTTTTATGCCGGGAGCAAAGGAAACGATCAGTGCCTTGAAAAAATCCGGTGCAACGGTTATCTGCTTTAGCGGTGGGTTTAGAACGGCCACGACGTACGGGAAGGAGATGCTCGGGTATGATGCGGATTTTTCAAATGTACTGCATCACAAAGATGGAAAACTTACAGGCCTTGTCGGTGGAGACATGATGTTTGATTTTTCCAAGGGGGATATGATCCAACGTATGCAGAATATTCTGGGTGTGAGCCGAGAAGAGACGATGGTAGTAGGTGATGGTGCGAATGACAGATCGATGTTTGTTCATGCGGATACACGTGTTGCCTTTTGTGCGAAGGAAATCTTGAAAAAAGAGGCTAATATCATTATAGAAAACAAAGATCTGACAGAGATACTGGATAAGGTGAGTCTATGACCTATTGGGAGCAAGAGTGTGCTGATAAGTCTTTGCATGCGACATTGGTCAAGATCCTTAACAATCAGGATGTAAAGGTATTAGAAGACGAAAAAGAGCTGTTTAGAGTATTGAAACGTCATCTGACACGGAAAGAGTTACATGCTTTTTGCATGAAAGAAGGCCAGAGCTCGGATGAAGCTATCGCTGAACGGGTAAGTGTTAAGATAGAAGATGTTCCATTGTTGATAAAAAAGGCGATGCGCAAGATCAAACAGGCTAAAGTCAGCAAAGAGATCTTTATCAAAGAAGAGGAGTAAGCCTGAGCTTACTTTACCGGCGAAGGGGTGTTAAGATCCGAGTTCTTGCAGGGAGCTGACATTGTATTAGCTTCGCTAAGGTCCTCTTTTACAAACTGTGTCGTTGTTACTTGGCCAGTTTCCTCATCCGTGGCAGAAATAGTCCACGATCCGTCTGCACGACCATCAAAATATCGGTAATCATAGACAGAGACATGATATGCAGGAAGTGAAAGGGTTTTAAACCTGTCATCCTGAGGGGTGGATGGTGATGTCCATGCCATTGAAATATTTCTATCATACTCTTTTGAGCTTGTCTTATATTTACATTTGATTTTAAGAATATCATCCTCACTGACAACACCACAGATTAAAGCGTCTGTCGCGAAAAGCGAAATTGTACATAGGGATATCAAGAGTGAAAATTTGGACATATCAGGCTTCCTTTTTATGAGGCTAGTTTTTGATTATATCAGAAAAAAACACTTCTTCATTGATAATAGTAGTTAATCCCCACTTTTAAGGTTAAAATAAAACAAGATAACAGAGAAACACGGATAAATTGAAAGTTTTATCTCTAATTTATCGATTAGTGAGTATCATGTCACCTAACTTAAATTATGGAGTTCTGTAATGAAAAAACAAACATCTGTTTTGATGGCTGCGATCGTTTCTCTTGGCCTAATGTCTACAGCTGTATCAGCTGATATCAAGAAAGGTCAGAAGGGTTACCTAAAGACTTGTAAAAAATGTCATGGTAATGGTACTAAAGGTGCATCTATGAATACTCAAGCTGGTTGGGAAGCACTTTTTGAAAATGATGCTAAGATGATCATTGAGAAGCACGCTGGTACTAAAGGTGAGAAATTCTTTGGTAGTAAAAAATTCAACAAGCTTGCACCACACTTGAAAGACTTCCTATATCAATATGGTTCAGACTCAGGAAACGTTCCTTCTTGTGGTTAATCTAAAAGCTTAGCTTCGGCGCATCCTGCGTGGGAAGCTGGCTATGGCGTACTGATATCGTACGCTTTTCTTCACACTCTCTACTTCAATAAATTTCTTTAACTATATCTTCGATGCTTATTATATGAGCTTATTTCAGTATGATCTCAAACTCTACTCTACGTGAGCGTATTTTGTCCTCTTTGTCATTGAGATAGATCAGATCGGAATATGAATAACCATCTGTGGTGAAAATCTCACTCATCCATTTTTGTTGAGGTTTTATCTGTTCGATTTGATAACTATAGTTGAGTACACTCATTGCCCGGTTATTGGATAATTGAGCATTATTGAGGTAGCGCTGTGTATCCGGAGCATTCCATTCAGTAGATGTATGTCCTTTGATCTTGATGTTTTTTATTTTATCTTTGTATGGGAGAAGACTTTCGATCAGTTTTGGAATAAAGCGCTCAAGGATCTGTTTATGTTCTGCTGTTAACGTAGAACTGCCTTGTTTGAAGACAAGCCCATCATGGGTTATTCGAAGATCTTTAAAGAGTGCTACGTCATGGAAACTGTTTTTTGGGGTCGTAGAAGAGGTCGAATGCTTGATGACATCCGTATTGTCTGTTTTGTGCCTTGTACTGCTGGATGGCAGATAGGTGTTTTCTTTATTGATATGAACAGGTGTAGAATCGTCCATAAGCTTTCCTTGAAGATCTGAATAGATGTCCTTGGTGATACTATGCTGTTTCTTTACAAGGCTTCCGTCATCATTTATCTTTAAGACCCATATCTGGCGTTTTTTATCTGCATAGGAGTTTGTGAACCCTGCAATAGCAAAACTGTTATCATGCAAAAGGGTGACTGTTCTAAAGGTATCTTGCCGATCTTTACCAAAACTTCTCTCCCATATAGGAATTCCTTTATGATCATAATAGCGCACCAGTGCATCCATATCAGACTGTGCATCTCCTTGGGTATAGCCTACGCCAATGATATTCCCTTTTTGATCGACGGATAGGTCATAGAGTGATTCATTCGCATTTGTGTAGTAGTTCTTTTCCCAAAGAGTGTTTCCCTCTTTATCTATTTTGATAAGTCGTATGTTGTCTTGAGCATTTTTATTTTCAAAGCTACCAAGTATAAGGTAATCACCTTGCAAAGTCTGAATGATTTTATATGCCTTGTTCCGCCCGGGCTTTGGATAGCTTTTGATCCAGGAAGTATTTCCGGTGTCATTTATTTTCGCCGCAATGATTTCAGAACTGTTCCCATCCTCGGAGGTACTTAGAAGAATAAACCCTCCATCATGAGATGCGACACCGTCTTTCCCTGTGTCTTTTTTAGGTGAACCATATTTCTTCTTCCAGCGAATTTGGCCATATTTATCAAAGTTTACAAGATAGACATCGCTTCGTCCCAATCCCTGTACAAATATATCATCATGTCGATTTCGAGAAGTTTGGGAAGTCCCGATTGCAACACTCCCGCCATCATTCAACTGAACAAGTGCATGGAGTCGATCAAAATTTGCCGTGCCGAATTGCTTTAGATATACCTCTTCACCATTGATATCCACAGAACTGATCAGCATCTGACCATTATGAGTATATCCTCCAAGAAGATATCTGTTATAAGCATCTTTGAGAATCTGCGTACCCCGGTTATAGTCTGAAAGTGAAAAGCTCTTATCGAGCAGTATCTGAGCCTGCATATCTAAAGAGACAAGACGTAGTTGCTCTCCATTGTGGGTGTTGATGGAAGAGAGGTAATCAAAGGCATTTCGATAGCTGTGTGCTTTTGGTTCTTGCCTTGAAAAGTCTTGAGTATACCCTATAACGGAGATAGAATGGTCGTGGTCTTCGATGATGTCATAGGCCTCATCATCAAAGTGTTTCCCTATAATGATTTGATAATCATCACTTTTGAACTCACTAATAAGAGCATACAGACTTGTAGAGATAAAAAGTGATAATAGAAACAGTTTCATAAATATCCATTTTAGGATATTAAAGCAATATGTATACCAGCTCAGGGAGATAATATTGTCTACTCTTTTGGTGTAAGGGCTCCGTAATCTTTCAGAATAGGAATGAGTGCTGCTCGTTCATTGTCAATGGCGACTTTGAGTGCATTAAGCCCTTTTTTAGTGTTTATGTTGACATCGGCACCGGAAACAAGAAGCAGCTTAACGACCTCTTTTTGATTATAATATACTGCCAGCATTAATGCTGTCCATCCAAACTTATCATACAGATTGAGATTGGCATTATATTTGATAAGTACTTCAAGTGCTTCTATCCGTCCCAGGGAGCTGGCGATCATCAAGGCAGTTCGTTGGTTTTTGTCCCGCTGGTCAAGATAGGCACCTAATTTGATCAATAACTTCAGATGGGCTGTACTTTTAAAATCCTGGTAGTGACTTGCAGTGAGCATCAGAGGACTCCATCTCAGGTTGTCATCGCAGGTATTGACATGGGCTCCCTTGCTAAACAGCAGTGTCTGCAGAGACCTTAACTCCTCTTGTAGAATTTTGTTTCCAGTCTGTGCCAAAGCTTTGTGTACGAGACTTAAAGGTGTGTCAATCCCATCTCGGATGTTGATGTCGGCACCTTTGTTAATAAGCAGTATTGCAGCTTTGATATTAAAACGTTTAATTGCCATGCTGAGTGCTGATGTATGGCGGTTATTGCGTTGATCCAAGGTTGCATTCCGCCTGATGAGTATTTTAAGGAGTCGTAATCGTGAGTGATCCATAGCTGCTAGCATGAGTGCAGAAGTACCGCTTTTGTCGGCCAGATCAATATTGAGCCCCTTGTTTAATAGATAGACCAAGAGTTTAGGATTGTTTCCTTCTATTGCCATATGCAACAGGGTTGTTTTGTTGGCACGCTCTTCATGTAAACTTGCACCGAGGGAATGATAATAGACAAGGGCATGTAAATTTCCCGTTACTGCTGCTTCGAAGGTGTCGGATACACCGTAATCAGGAACCAAAGCCTGATAGTTTCCTTGCGCATCTGTTGCACCGTATCGTAGTAGTAGCTGGATTATCTCACTGTTTTTACTCTTAATCGCATAATCTAATGGTCTCAAAGAAAAACAGTCGGTATAGTTGATGTCACAGCCATAACTGATAAGTGTTTGAACACTGGAGTAATGCTGTTGATTGATGGCATGGTTGAGAGCGCGAAGGTGGTGGTGTTCACATTTATCGGGATCGACACCTGCTTCGATTAATTGTTTGATCTGATCATTTTGATCTGAATTGATATACGAAAATAGTTCTTTGCATTGTTGATGTAAAAAGTGCTCATCTTCAGGATGCGTCATCTTTGTACCCAGTATAAGACTACTTTGTAAGTGTTGCAAAAATGTCATCGTATACCCTTGTGCTTGTTGAATTTATAGGAAAATTCAGAACATCCTTGATATAGCGTAACGATACTTTAATTAAAAAACAATAATTCTATAGAATTAAATAAATGTGTTTAAGCTCAAGAGGAGTCAATGGGATAGGGAGGTGGAGGTACTAAGACCTCTTAAAAGAGGTCTGTTCTAGAAAAGTTTTCTAGCTTACGATGCTTTCAAATGGGTTAGCAACTACTACTTTACGTGTAACAGTGTATGGTACTAATGCCGCTTGACGTGCACGCTTGATTGCATTTGAGATCATCTCTTGGTGACGTTTACAGTTACCTGTTAAACGACGAGGCATGATCTTGTAACGCTCTGACATTGAATGCTTAAGAGAGTTAGTATCTTTGTAATCGATGAAGTCAATTTTTGCTTCACAATATTTACAATAACGTTTTTTGTATTTTCTTCTTTCTGCCATAATTATTTCCTTATGTTATCTATTTCTAAAATGGGATCTCATCTTCGTCGATGTCGATCTCAGGAATGTTATGTTGAGGCATCTCTTGCTTCTGGTAACTTTGCGAAGGCATTTGCTGCTGTTGCTGATTACCATAACTGCTGTTCGATTGCCCATTGCCATACTGCTGGGACGGCTGTTGCTGTCCATAAGATGGTTGTTGTGGCTGTGAACCATAATTAGATGGTTGAGCAGGTGTCTCATATCCGCTACCGTTACCCATTGGAGCAGAAGAATAGTCTCCTCCTCCTTGTGCGTCGGCTTTAGAGTCAAGCATCTGCATTGTCTCAACGATCACTGTATGTTTTGAACGTTTGCTGCCGTCTTGAGCAACCCACTGATCAAATTTGAGTCTACCTTCAACAAGGATTTTACTACCACGTCTAAGGTACTGGTTCGCCACTTCAGCAGAACGGCCAAAGAAAGTGATATCGATAAAACATACTTCCTCTTTACGCTCTCCATTTTGAGTGAACTTACGACTTGTTGCAATCGCTGTGTTTGCAACAGCGCTTCCGCTTTGTGCATAACGCAGTTCGATGTCACGCGTGAGGTTTCCTACCAGTACAACTTTATTAAACATAGTTTTTCCTTAGACTTATGCGTCTGCTTTATCCGCTTCTGCTTCTGGAGCTGCTTCTGGAGCTGGAGCTGCTTTTGCAGCTTTTTCAGTCTTAGCAACTAATTCATTCCACGCTTTTACCTCACGCTTGCTGTCATATTTAACAGTAACGAAACGAAGTACATCTTCGTTAATACGGTAAAGACGCTCGATTTCTTCGATTGCAGCCGGTGCAATCTTGAAATACATAATGTGGAAATAACCACGTGCATTTTTGTTGATTTCGTAAGCAAGGCGTTTCATACCTTTAGCGTCACGAGCAACGATTTCACCACCACCATTTGTGATGTTAGCTTCGATATTTGCGATAGCTGCTTCCATTTCTTCAGCAGTTAACGTCGGTTTTAGGATTACGAGGTTTTCGTAATGTCTCATAGAGATCTCCTTTTGGATTTATAGCACCTTCTGGATTTAGAGATTTTCTTACGAAAACCCCTATTATGCATCTCATATCAGCGCCTATCGAAACGATATACGGGCGAAAATTGAGATACAAAGAGCAAGGAACGCGCGAATTTTATCTTAATTCTACTTAAAAAGTTATTATGGATAGTATGTATAGGTTTGTTGCTCGAAACGAAAATGTTTTATCTTAAATCATACGAAAAAGAAAGGATGATAAGCTATAAAAAAACCTGTAGTTTTATGAGTGCTGCGAGTAAAAGAGAAGTTGTGTCTTTATTTCCACCACTTTTGAGCTTAAGTTCAGTCTCTAATAAATGATCCAGGAGCATTTCATAGGTTCGGAGTTTAAACTTGATCGATAATGCGGCACGTTCTTTTTCGATAAAGGCGGGTAGTTTGTACCCCAATACGGCAGCGGAATCAATTTGACCATGAATTTTTATATAGGTGTGAAACAAAAAGAGTTGAGTGACAAAATTACTTAAAGCAGTAATGATCTGAATCTCATTCTCACCTGTTTCCAAGAGACGCTCGATGTTTTCTCTAAAGTCTTTTTTCGCCAGTATATCGAGAATTAAGGCATCTAGTTTTACTTCCGCAAGGGGATAAACATGTTCATGGATCTCTTTGGAATGAATTGGCGTTTGCAAGATGGAAAGTTTCTCAAGTTCATTGCAGGCAAGGGAGAGATTAGAGTTTTGTGATAGCAGAAGATGGGTGAGGGCATCATCATTGATCTGTAAGTTGAAAGAACGGGCCTCTTGTCGGATGATGTTTTTTGCTTCGTTGAAATAAGGATTGAAAAACCGGATACTTTCTGCCCCGACCTTAGGAGTGAACGATTTGTTTGAGGTCTTGTAATCCGGTCCATAATAGCAGTAAATCAAAAAGTTTGTAGGACTTTTGCTGACATACGATATCAATTCGTCCAACTCTTTTTTTGGTACTTTTTTGTCATTTTTTATAAGTAAGATATTATTCCCGCCAAAAAGAGAGCCTTGGGAGATATGGGCCTTGGCATCATTGAAATTATATTCTTGATGATACAGTGTAAAGATATCATCATCGGCCCCCCAGAACTCGCACAGCTTTTTTGCATGGTAGTCGATCATAAAGTCTGACTCACCAAAAAACATCATAGCACGCGGTATCTTCCCCTGTTGAAGAAGGCGATCAAAATCTTGCTTCTTGATCATGCTTCCTCCAGTGCTTCAATATGTTTGATAAATCGTCCATAAATCTTTGTCGATGCAATACTCGCCTCGGTAAGTTCTATCTCGACGTTGCCAAAAAGCCTGAGGCCTTCGTCACCTTTTAAAAAAATGCGGGCACCGATGATTTCATCGAACAAGATAGCAACTGGACTTGGTTCAATAGCGACGATACGTGCTTTGACAACAGTGCCGATACGTTCACTGGCCCAACGGGCATATTTTCTGTTTTCAAGGTCTTTGGCTGTATAGTCCGCTTCACGTTCAAGGATAGAGATCTGCTCACACAGGGCATCTATGTTACGCATCAGATATCCTGCCTGATCCATATCTTGAGCGAGTATTGCTTTTAAGAGCCTATGTACCATAAGATCAGAATAGCGTCTGATCGGTGAGGTGAAATGGGTATAGGTATCAAAACCCAATCCGAAGTGACCTTGGTTGTCTGGAGCATAACGTGCTTGCATCTGTGATTGGATGATAAGGGTGTCAACCTCTTCTGCTATACCCAGCTCATCTGCTTTCTTTTGTATATCTGAAATGGTTTGACGCATAGACGCTTTGATTTCTACGTCAATGCCAATAGTGGAGAGTTGGGTGTATAAGGATTGCAGCTTGAGAGGGCTGGGTGCCTCATGGATTCTAAAGACACCGCGTTCAAACATATTGGCAGCTGCCTTGTTGGCCAGGAGCATACAATCTTCGATAAGTGCATGGGACGGTGTCTCCTCTTCTGAGTCGACTTTTTCGATCAGACCCTGATCATTCAGATAGATGTCAAACTCCCGTGAGCGAAAGTCATATCCGTGTACCATGCGTTTCTCTTTGAGTTTGGCCGTTATTTCTTTAAGTTTTGGAAGGTAAGCCATGGTGACTTTGTCATGCTCATCTTTTGCTCCAAGTTCTCCTTCAAAAAACGCATCGACTTCCGCGTAGGTGTAACGGCGGCGAGAATGAATGAGGGTCTCATACAGTTCTGTGCCGGTAACATCCAGGCTTTGCGGGTCTAAAAAGATCTTGAAGGTAAAGGCCAACCTGTCTTCGTTGGGACGGAGTGAACAGAGATTCTCACTTAACTCTCTTGGCAACATGGGTACAGACTTATGCGGGAAATATACAGTGAATCCTCGGTACATAGCTTCGGTGTCAATAGGCCCAAAGGGTTCTACATAAGCGGATACATCGGCTATAGCGACATAAAGGGCATACTCTTTCTCATCAAAATAGATCGCGTCGTCAAAATCTTTTGCCGTGACGGGATCGATGGTACAAAAAGGAAGATGCCGGAGATCTTTTCGCTCAGGATAGAGCGTGGCATCAACACGCTCTCCAAAGTTCTTAGCCTGCTCGAGGATATCTGCCTCAAACTCGTTATGACGGTTGAAAAGAGCCAATGCTATAAGCTCATCGATATGGGGATCGTTCAAAGAACCAAGATGGGCTTTGATGCGGCTGTGTTGATAATCGATCTGAAAGACATCGTTTTCTTTGTAATTGTCCAATGCTCCGATTTCCAAGCGAATTGCTACCGGTGTATTGCTTTTGAGGTCTGTAAGTGTCTTTTTACCTTCAAACATAGTAATGGCAGCAACTCCATAATGTTCTGCTTTCCCTACGATATGGGCGACGACTGCAGAGGGCTTTCCTCGACGTCCGATCAGACGCTGGGCGATGACAAGATCATCTTTGTCTGCCCCATGAAGGTCTTTTGCCTCTATAAAAAGATCTTTCATGGAACTTCCGATAACCTGAAGATAGGCAGAACCGGTTTGGGTAAGATCGATCAGTCCTGCGCGGTATTTGGAGTGAAGGGTATAGGTTTGCTCTTCGAGGTTTAAAAAGCCCTTGGCATTAAGTTCATGCAGGAGCTCTCTTTCCTCAGCGCAGAGGTCTGCCTCAATGACACCATGGGTAAGTTTGATCAGGAATATTTTCACGCAGACATTTTTTCAATAGCGGCTTCAAAACTTTCAAGGTCAAGCCCGTATTGTTGAATCAATTCTTTTGCTTTTGTTAAGGTTTCATCTGTAAAGACACCATTAAGACCTGTCGCAATGCGGATGACATGGAGTACCTTGGTCGCTTCTTTAAGTTTTTCATCATCACAGGCTTCCGGTTCACCGCAATGGCGGATTAGCTTGATGAGGTCTTCATCAAATTTCCAGTGATTAAAGATATCTGCGGAGACTTCTGCCGTATAGGTGTCACAAAACGCTTCTTCTGTTGCACGCACGCTTTCCCCCGCTTCGATTTTTGTTTTGAATTCATCGTGCTTGGATTCGTCCAAAAGACATTGGGCAATCATCACCTTACCGATTTCAATTAAAAAAGAGGCAGGTGACAAAAGATCCATCAGTTGAGGCTTTTGACGCAGATACCAGGTTACAGCCAAGGCACTTTGCATCTTTGAAAGGTCTGAGAACTGTGAATTGGATATCCCATAAGGTGAAAGGTTCAAATCAAAACTTTTCTTTACAATCATCGCAAGGGCAAAACCGCGAATCGTCCCCATACCAAAAAGACCTACTGCCTGTGTTATGGTGTTGATCTCACGGGTAAAACCATATAGGGGTGAGTTGGCAGCTTTTAAAATATCGGCAGTAAGCAAGGGATCGAGCTCAAGTATTTTGACCATATCATCAAAACTTGAGTTTGGATCATGGTAGATGGCTTCTAGCTTGATAGCTGATTCTGGCAAGGCGGGTAACTGCTGTATCTTTTCTTTTAAAACATGGTTCATGTTTAGCGTCCTTGGCGTCATGTAAATTATTATACTATTCTAGTTGAGTTCATATTAGCTTTAACTGAAAAGAAAAGTTATCTGAGAAGGAAAAGGAAAAATCCATAGTTATTAAGGACAGGTTGAGATGAGCCATAATGGATCCATAGTCTTGAATTATTAGCTATCTTGTATCTTTCAGCCCATTTTGAGATGAAGTTTAGTATAATCCCGAAAATTTTTAAGTCGGGCATTGACTTAAATCCAAAAGAAGGAATACTCCTATGGCATTAAATGTATACTATGACAAAGATTGTAATATCGATCT
>JBFEXS010000048.1:0-16116 GCA_041562555.1 Sulfurimonadaceae bacterium | reverse complement strand
TGGTGCGCCCGACAGGATTCGAACCTGTAACCAACGGATTCGAAGTCCGTTACTCTATCCAGTTGAGCCACGGGCGCATCGTTGTTGGCAAATCAAAAAACCCTATGAAATAGAGAGCTTTTAGAGAAGCCGAGCTACTTTTAATTTCCAATGTATCAATGGGGTGGAATACGGGATTCGAACCCGCGACCCTCTGAACCACAACCAGATACTCTAACCAACTGAGCTAATCCCACCATATGTTTATGATAATGAAGTATTGAAAATATAAAAATAAAAAAGTGGTCGGGGCGAAAGGACTCGAACCTTCGACCCCCTGGTCCCAAACCAGGTACTCTAACCATACTGAGCTACGCCCCGACACGTCTCAACAATAAATTGATGAGGCGAAATTATATACAAAAGGTGAACTAATGTCAATAGAAATTTGAAGAAATGAAAAAAAATATAGAATAGAAATATTTTTAAACATCAATTGAGTATAATCAAACATCATTGTTAAGGGTTTTGATGAAAATTGCACGTTTTACACAGATCGGATTTGTTTTGGCTGCAGCGGGCTCAGCTGTCGGTTTGGGGAACATATGGAAATTTCCTTATATCACGGGTGAGTCAGGGGGCGGAGCCTTTGTCTTGATCTATCTGATCACTGTTTTGTTTATCGGTTTTAGTGTGATGATTGCAGAGATGTTGATCGGTTATGCTGGACGTTTGGATGCCGTGGGTGCATTTGAAAAACTTTCTCCTGTAAAAAAAGAGAGATGGAAGTATGCCGGGTTCATGGTCTTTACTGGTTTGATGATCCTGACATTTTATTCTGTTGTTATTGGATGGATCTTCCATTATATAGCAGTTGCGATCACATCCTTGCCTACTTCGGTAAAAGAAGCAGAGTCAAGCTTTACTCAGCTGCTCACAGCGGACATTGGCATACAGATTTTTTACCATACTTTGGCATTTTTGGTGATTACATTGGTCGTTATCAGAGGGATTAAGGGCGGAATCGAAAAACTTAACTATCTTCTCATGCCAATGCTGATCATCATTCTTTCGGGGATGTTCTTTTATGCGATGAGTTTGGATGCCTTTTCAAAAGCGTGGGAGTTCATGTTTCTGCCGGATTGGTCGAAGATAGATTCTGAAGCTTTGGTAAATGCTGTTGGGCATGCTTTTTTTACTTTATCGCTGGGGATGGCATCGATTTTGACCTATTCTGCATCCTTGCCTAAGGAGGCCAATCTAACGCGCACCTCTTTGCTTGTTGTCGGCCTGGATACAGGTATCGCGATCATTGCGGGATTGATGTTATTTACCTTCTTGTTTCAATATGGAGCCGAACCTTCTAAGGGGCCGGGGCTGGTATTTATCTCACTTCCGGCTGTCTTTTATGAGATGGGAGGTCCGGGAACCTTTCTGGCGGTACTCTTTTTTATCGGATTAGCCTTTGCGGGTTTGACTTCTGCCGTTTCCCTTCTGGAGCCTATGGTGCAATATCTTATAGACCGGTATAACTACACGCGTTTTAAAGCAGCATCGGTAGCGGGAGTGGCTTTTTATCTTATCGGTATTGTCGCATTGTTAGCCAATACGAATGAATTCTCGGGCATGTTGAGCTTTGCAGGTAAAAACTTTTTTGATTGGCTTGATTTTATTACAGCATCGATCCTTTTACCGTCGGGTGGCCTTGTGATGGCAATATTCGTTGGATATGTAATGCCTAAGGATCAGGTGCGTTCTATCTTGAAGACTTCGATGAATGACACACTTTTTATAGTATGGTACAGTGTATTACGGTACCTTGTCCCACCGGCACTGTTTGTCGTGATGCTAAATCTGTTGAATGTATTTTAGGATGTGTAAGGAAGTCTGATCAAGATGAGGATAGATACTATCCTCCTGAGTGGTCTTAGAACGGTATCATACCATCTGAAACAGTTGCATATGGACGTTTTCTAAAGAAACGCCTGTATTGCTAAAAGAATGATTTGTTTAAAACTGAATCATACCGTCAACAGGTGAACTCGCTGTAGCATATGGGCGTTTTGGGATACGTCCGGACAGGTAAGACATACGTCCTGCAATGACTGCATGTTTCATCGCTTCTGCCATTTTCATTGGATCTTGAGCCTGTGCGATGGCAGTGTTCGTCAGTACGCCCTCTGCACCAAGTTCCATTGCGTATGCCGCATCAGATGCACAACCGATTCCCGCATCTACGATTACCGGTACACTTACCGCTTCTCTTACGAATACAACATTATATGGATTTTGGACACCAAGACCTGAACCGATCGGTGCAGCAAGTGGCATGACGGCATGGGCGCCGGCATCTTCAAGACGTTTTGCCATGATTGGATCATCCGAAGTGTATGCCATAATAGTGAAGCCGTCTTTTGCAAGGACTTTACATGCTTCTATCGTTTCAAGTACGTCTGGATAAAGTGTTTTTTCTGTGTCTCCAATGACTTCAAGTTTGATCAGATCAATACCGGTCGCTTCACGTGTCAGACGAAAAAGTGTAATTGCCTCTTCTGCAGTGGTACATCCTGCCGAATTTGGAAGAAATTTTACATTTGTACCTTTAAAGGTGTCACGCAGGTTCTCTTTGTTTGGGTCGGTAATATTTAAGCGACGTACAGCAACGGTAATAAGCTCGGAACCTGAAGCAAGTGTCGCAGCCTTTGTTGTTTCGAAGTCAGCATATTTTCCACTACCAACGATAAGGCGTGATCCTAGTTCATATTTCCCGATTTTTAAGATGTTATCCATATTTGTTTCCTGATCTGTTTTTGTGTCAACGCATAAGTGATTCATGCATTTTTTGAGATATCCATTAGATGTGAATCAAGTCACGATGTAATGAAATCGCATATTTGAGGTGCTTTATAACACAGACAATCTGATAGCTTATTGAAGTAAACTGATTACGGTTTGTGGTAAAAGTTCATATTCAAGTAAGTGGATACGGTTTTTAAAGGAGTCAAAGCTCTCTCCTTCGATACGTTTGAGTTCTTTTTGAGCGATGACAGAACCCCCGTCCAATTCTTCACTTACCCAATGTATCGATACGCCTGCCGGTTTGTCCGGTTGTTCATAACTCTGTTCGATCGCTTTTGCCCCCTTGAAAAGAGGTAGCATAGAAGGATGAAGGTTGATTGCTTTTACCGCACTGGTAAACACGGGAGTAAGGATACGCATAAATCCTGCCAAAACGACAAGGTCCGGCTGATAATAATGGATACGGCTTACCAAAGCCTGATCAAATGCCTCTCGTGAGTCATAGTTTTGGTGCTCGATAATATTGACAGGGATATCAAAGGGCTTGAGACGTTCAATTCCCGGTGCATCTTTTTTATTGCATATGGTGGCAACGACATGAATAGTATCATGCTTCGCAACTTCTTCAAGGATACGAAGCATGTTCGAACCCTGTCCGCTAAAAAGTATTACAATTTTTTTCATAAATGGGATAATCCTTGGATAATGTCTTGGGGGGTGTAGGCATAGGAGTTTTTCTCAACCTTTTTCAAAGCAAGTGTCTGAGCAAGTGAGGCCTGAATAGCAGCTTCCAACGCAGAATACCCCTGTGCCAATAGGGCTCCGCATAAACCACTGAGTACATCTCCGCTTCCGCCTTTGGCCAGGGCAGATGTTCCATGGGGGTTGATGTAAAAATGATCATGTTGCGCAATAATGGTATTCGCCCCTTTGAGGATTAAAACAATGTGAGGATACTTTTCATTAAAGAGCTTGACATATTTGAAACGATCCTCCTGAAGTTCGTGTACGCTGATATCAGCCAAGCATGTCGTCTTTAGTATGTGAACGAACTCTTTGGGATGCGGTGTAATGATCAGTTCTTTATGCAGGAGATCATAGAATATGGAGTGATAGAAGATATCGGCATCCAGGATCAGGGGGATATTGCTGTGTCGGGCGAATATGGTAGAGAGACGATCGCGTTGAAATGTTTTTCCCAAGCCCATTCCGCAGGCGATAGCACTTGTGTTTTCAGGCAGATCCGTGTCTTGCATCAGTGTGTAAGGCAAATGCGTTATCTTTTCACCTACAAGGCTTACCAAACCTGCCCCATAATGCAAAGCACTTAAAGCTGCGATGATTGCTGCACCTTCCTTTTCGCCATGGATAAGACTTAGATGTCCAAAGTTCCCTTTATGGGTATTTCTTTTATGGCGATGAGGTGGTCGCAAATCGTTTGTATCCAATAGTTTCCAATTGCTTGAAAGTTCGTAAAGCCCTCGGTTGATCCCTAGATCGAGTTGATGGACATCACCGACATTCTCCTTGGCTCTGTCGCTATAAAGACCTCGTTTAAGTGCCCCCATGGTCAGAGTGATGTCAGCGATAAAAGCATGCCTGTATAGGTGTCCGTCTTTATTGAGACCTGAAGGCATATCACAGGCTATTTTAATGCCGGAATAGAGGTTGAGCTGTTCCAGTAAGGCGGAACTCTCTTGATCCATCTCTCGATTGAGCCCGGAACCAAACAGTGCATCCACGATGATATCACACTCCTCAGGAGTATTAATGGTCTGAAGACCGATAGCATTGGCACGTTTGAGTTGAAGCTGGCCAATAGGTGTGGAAGGTTCTTTGTGTAAATAGAGCTTCACATCATAAGAAGGATGCAGGAGACGGGCTAATACGATACCGTCTGCTCCATTATTCCCGGATCCACATACGATCAGGATCGAGTCCATATCGGAATAATGTTGTTTGATAAAGTTTGCCATACCGTTGGCTGCATGCTCCATAAGGAGCTCTTCGCTCATATGGAACTGTGTATATGCGCGCTTGTCAAGAGAATCAACTTCATAAAAAAGATTTTGCATCATGGACCTTTATATAGTGTAATTATATCAAAACAAACGAAGTGCAGTTTCTCTAAAACAAACGAAGTGCAGTTTCTCTAAAACAAACGAAGTGCAGTTGATGTGAAATGAGCACCAAGGCTGATGGATGAGAGCACGGATGTATAAGATCAATAATATTTAACGATTTTCAAATTATAATTTATTTTACTTATGTATTGAAAGCTATTATAATACCCGCAAATTATTCAATAGTTCCTACGTGGACAAATAAACAAAGGAATTGTATGGCTTTTTCTAAAGAAAAACGCAAAGGTACCATCAGCGGTATCATTTTTGTTGCCCTGGTCGCTTCAGCAGCGACGTATATATCTGAACTTGGACCGGTGGCAAAATTGGGGATCTCACCATTGGTTGTGGGTATTGTTATCGGGATCTTTTATGCGAACACATTACATAATAAGTTTCCATCAGAATGGGAGCCGGGAATTGTCTTCTCAGGTAAGAAGATCCTGCGCTTTGCTATTGTGTTTTATGGATTTAGAATCACCTTTCAGCAAATAGCCGAGGTGGGTGTGGAAGGCTTTATGGTCTCTTTTTTGATGCTCTCTACGACGATGATTATCGGGATATGGTTAGGCCATAAGGTCTTTAAGATGGAGAAAGACACTTCTATCTTAACGGCTTCAGGGGCATCGGTGTGTGGTGCAGCTGCGGTACTGGCAACAGAGCCTGTGGTTAAGGCGCAAGAGCATAAAACGGCAATTGCCGTATCTATGGTTGTGTTATTTGGAACGATTTCGATGTTCTTATATCCGGTACTGTATTCGGCGATCATAGAACCCGCGACAGGTTTTTTACATATGAGCCCATCTACTTTTGGTATCTACGTTGGTGGTACAATTCATGAAGTGGCTCAGGTCGTTGCCGTGCCTGCCTCAGTGATGGGTGCTCCGCAGGAAATGGCGAATTCTGCGGTTATCGTTAAGATGACACGGGTTATCATGATCGCGCCTATGCTGATCGTCCTTGGTCTGTTCCTTTCATATTCTGCAAAGAGATCAGGTGGTGAAGGTTCAAAAGTCAAACTTGTGATTCCTTGGTTCGCCGTCTATTTTGTAGGAATGGCAGGTATTAACTCATTGATACATAACTATACGATGAGTGCACCGGCAGATACGGCAGAATTGATCAAGACGATTATTTCGGATATCAATATCATCGATACGTTTTTGTTGACGATGGCGATGACAGCACTTGGTATGGGTACGCGATTCGCTAAGTTCAAAGGACTTGGACTCGCTCCGGTTTATACGGCGGGAGGTATGTTCATCTGGCTTGTCGTTGGCGGATTTATCATCACACAGTGGGTTGTGGCTACCTTCTAATTTCTACAACTTCCTCTTAAAAGGGTTCTCCTTTTAAGACACTTCTTGCATTAAGTATTTACGAAAACGGTGTATAATATCACCATGATAATCAATCTCTCAGATACACCAATATCTCAGTATGAATATAAACGTCAACGTGACAACAAGATTGCACAGATGCGCAAGGTGATCAATACCTGGGACAAGTCACAAATTCTACAATACCTTTATAACCGTAATAAAGAGTATCCTTTGACGGATGAGGGTATGTCAGCGATACTCGAACGTTTTATTAATACGAATGAGTTCAAGATAGGGGATATGTCTGAAGAGTTGAAAACAGGGTTTGATATTGTATTGTATATCTCCAAGAGTTCTAAGATATATCATCCTACGACAGATCTTATATATGATTTTATCAAGCAGTTCAAAGAGGTGATCCACTCCTACGATAGACAGTCGGCTCAGACCTATAATCATAAGTTGTTGAAAGCTTATGAAAACAGTGTTGATATGGTCAACAAAAAGCTTTTGATTGAGCAGGAGATACGCCTTAAATACTAGTGCGTCTTCGGTAGGATAGCGCTTCAAGGAGGTGCTTTTTCTGTATATCCTTACTCTCATCCAGGTCGGCAATGGTGCGAGAGATCTTCAGGGCTTTATTGACAGCACGAAAACTTAGACCGAATTGTGAACTCGCTTGACGCATGATCTCTTGCAGCTCTGTATTTAATAGGCAAAATTCCTGAATCTCCTGCTCTTGCAACTTTCCATTTGGTTTATGTTGCCCCCTGTTCGCTCTAAAAGCCAGTGCGGAAAACAGCTTCTGATGCATTTGTTCCGAAGTGATACTAGGTGTGTCATTGCTATTAACCGGTTGCATCTGTATAGCAATGTCAATACGATCAAGAAAGGGCTCAGAGAGCCTGTTGTTATAGCGCTTGATCTCCAGTTCACTGCAGCGACAAGTCTGGTGTTGGTGATAAAGGTTACCGCAGGGGCAGGGATTCATCGCGGCGATGAACATGATGTCGGTAGGGTACTCGACCTTTGTGTTGACGCGCGAAATCATGATGCGTCTATCTTCAAGGGGCTCTCGCAATGCTTCAAGAATGTTTTTTGGAAAGTGGGGCAATTCATCAAAAAAGAGTATCCCTCCGTGGGCCAAACCGATCTCTCCGATTTGTGAGCGAAGTGAGCCACCACCAAAGATGCTTGCGGGGGTAGAGGTGTGATGGGGATACCTAAAGGGTCTAAGGGGAGTAAAGGTTGGCTCTATACCTTCAAGGGCATTCAGTTTTGCATTTTCAAGTATATCATTGTTGCTCAGAGGAGGAAGGATATAGGCCAAACGTTTGGCAATCATACTTTTTCCACAGCCTGGACTACCTTCAAGAAGCATATTGTGCATACCTGTGGCACAAATAAGTGCCGCACGTTTAGCCTGTTCTTGCCCTTTGATCTCTTTAAAGTCAAGGGGATACGTATTTTGATAAAAATATTGCTGGCCTCCAATCTGGATTGAGGGGTGCTCAAAACGTTTATGCTGAACAGATGGGAGAGGCATATCTGATCGGAAAAAACTTATGGTCTGTTCAAGACTGCTGACTCCATAGAACTCGACATCAGGTATAGCTGCGAGTTTATCAATGGCACTATTTGGGACTATGGCACGTTTGAGTTCTCCTTGCTGTACTAATGATAGGATCAGCGCAAAAAGCGATGATGTCTCCTTCACTTCTCCATCGAGACCTAACTCCCCAAAGACATAAAAATCGTGAAAACTTACATTCTCTTTTTGCAAAGCGATAAGCAAGGCTCCGCATAGATCAAAGTGGGTGCCTTCTTTTTTTAGATCAGATGGAGAGAGGTTGATCACAACCCGCATGGGAGGAAAAGTAAACTCGTTGGCACTTAGGGCAGATTTAATACGTTCTTTTGACTCCTGGATGGAAGTATTCCCCAGACCTACGATCGAAAAGGAGGGTAGACCTTTGGAAAAACTGGCTTCTACAGAAACTGTTTTGGCTTTGATGCCTTCAAACGAGGCGGAGTATAATTTTTTCATGATAATACTATAGAAAAAAGAGCTAAAAAATAGAAGATTGTATAAGTTTTATGAATAAAATTTAAGCTTCGGATTCAAAAAGTACTATAAAAATAGATTATATTAATGAAGAGCTCCCTTATCTAGGGAAGAAGTATAGTTTAATATCGTTTAAGAACTATAAATCACATTCTGTGTTAAACTAGTTCTGTCTTTATTATCTCTCTCTGAGAAATTACTGGTTTACTTGTGAGTGTTTTCGATGCACAAAATAATGGCATTCTCCAGGAATGTTAAACGCAAGGAGTTAAAGATGAATGAAACACATCTTATTATTGGTAGTATAGTTGCCTGTATGGTCTTGATCGCATCCGCAGTTGATCTGTACAAAGTAACTCACTCAGAATAACGGTGACTTGTTATCCCATTGTGGGATAAAGTCCTCACTTACTCTTCAATCCCATGGTTTTTATACACAAGATAGATACTATGACCGCACTTGCTGCTTTTGAAGTTTCTTATACTCTTTTTCAAACTTCTTTCGTCGCATATAAGAGAGTTTTTCGATAAAGAGTTTACCGTTTAAGTGATCAAGCTCATGCTGGATCGCAACGGATAGAAGGCCTTCTGCTTCAAGCTGATGGGGGTTTCCATGTCTATCTTGATAATCAAGCGTGATCTTCTCATAACGTTCTATATCTTCGTAAAAACTTGGGACAGAAAGACATCCTTCCTGATAGACAATAGTACCTTGTTCATTGGATATCACCGGGTTTATGATCTCTAAAAGATCTTCCGGATGCTGTTCACCTTCTTCATCAGGGATACACAAGATTAAAATACGTTGCGCTTTTGCAACTTGGATGGCGGCAAGACCTATACCGTTACTTTGAAGCATAGTATCGTACATGTCATCTAAAAAGGCATGCAGGTCAGCATCAAATTCGGTTACAGGTTCAGAAACAGTTTTAAGCCGTTTATCTGGATATACAACAATAGGAAGTTTCATTTATCTTTACTACTTTGATTCTTTATAATTTATTCTTTTTCAGCAGTGTCTTTTGTACAGACCGAATAGTCTTCGTCATCATTGCTATTCGCATGCTCCATCGCATTTAGTCCACATACAAGCGTTTCTTCTACGGAACGTTCTGCATCTATATTGGCGATACCGATAGAGATTTTAAGCTGAATCTCCTTTTCCGCCAAAAAGAAGTTACTTGATGAGACAAGCTCACATAGACGCTGGCTGGCACGTTTTGCATTTTCGATGTCCGTATGCTTTAGGACCATTGCAAAGACACCTTCACCGTAATGAGCGACAACATCACTCCGACGGGAAGTCTTCATCAAGAGACGTGCGATCGTTCTTGTCATCAGCAACAAGGCTTTTTGATTACTGACACTATCTTCTATAACTTTGGATAGCTGGATAGTTATCAGAGACGAGGTGTGTTTAAACTCGTCGATCAGATTTTTCTCTTGCTCAAGCTTATTGAGTAAATATCGTTTATTATAGATACCGAACTGATTGTCATAGATCGTCTCATTATCGACATTTTTAACAATATTAGCTGTGTCCTGATAGAGCTCTTTCATATGGTCGACTTGCTTTTTCAGGATGTTGTTCAGTTTTCCAACATCTTGGTCCAAGGAGGTGATCGTCGAAAGGACATTTTGCGCATCCGGTGAATCACCTAGCTCGGCTCGGCGTTTTGCAAGGATCTTTTCCATGAGTGCCATGTTCTTGTAAAGATTTGCAGTCACTTGCAGAATAGACTTGATAGAGGTAAAGCCTGATTTTAGACTTTTCTCTAGCTCAATAGTCTTTTCATCATCGCTATTGTCTTCAAACTCAAGTATCCCATTGATCTGTTTGCGCAGCGCCTCAGATTTGTCTTCTAACAGACGGTCAAAATAGAGACTGAAATTATTCGGGGTCGGCGGTAAGTTGTCATGAACCAGTTGGGCAAGTACTTCTTTGGAGTACATTTCCAGATCACTTGTTGGTTCACTTAATCCTGAAGCAGTATCGGGACCACCGAATGACGGGACCTCTTCTTCCCCATCCACAGCAGTGATATCACGACGTTTACGAAGATTACCTGCCATGTTTTACCTACCTATTACCTATTTATTTTTTCGCGTTTTTTGAAATCACTTCATCTATCATACCGTACTTTTTAGCTTCTTCGGCAGACATGAAGTTATCCCGCTCTGTATCTTCAGCGATTTTTGCAACTTTTTGTCCAGTGTTCTCAGCCAGGATACCGTTTAACTCATCCTTCATACGCTGGATCTCTTTTGCCTGGATCTGGATATCCGTAGCTTGACCTTGGGCACCGCCAAGAGGCTGATGGATCATAATACGTGAATGAGGAAGTGAATAACGCTTTCCTTTCGCACCAGAACTGAGTAAGAATGCACCCATTGAAGCTGCTTGTCCTATACATATCGTCGAAACATCAGGTTTTATGTAATTCATTGTATCATAAATTGACATTCCTGCTGTAATTACACCACCTGGTGAGTTGATATAGAAATAGATGTCTTTTTCCGGATCTTCCGCTTCCAAGAATAGAAGTTGCGCAACGATGGTAGATGCAGATTGATCATTTACCTCTCCGCTTAGCATAACAATACGGTCTTTTAGAAGACGAGAGAAGATGTCATAAGAACGCTCACCACGTCCTGTCTTTTCAATAACATAAGGGATATAGCTCAAATTGTGTTCCTTTGATGATTTAAAAAATAAATAGTCATGGTTGAATTATCTGTATTGTAGCTAATCATTTTTTAAAGCACAACACCCATAGAAGTTATGGGTGTTAAAAAGGGTGGAAATTTAAGGGTCTGTTTCTAAAAAACTTAGTCTTTTAATTTTGCTTCAATGAGTTTGGAAAGAACCTTGTCCTCTACCATTGCCATTTGGATTGCCGGTAGGTAACCGGATTTTTTATAGTTTTCATAAACACCGGCTGGATCCTGACCAGTTTGCATCGCTTCGAAATAGATTGTCTGCATTACTTCATTTTCTTCAACTTTGATGTCTTCTGCTTTTGCCAGAGCATCGATAATAAAGGTCGCTTTTACTGATTTTGTCGCTTCATCACGGAACTCTTCGCGAAGTTCTTGAACTTTGTCTTGATTCTCTTTTAATTCATTGATCTCTTCTTCGCTCATTGTCTGCGCTTTTTTATTCAATGCCATATCCATCTCTTGTTCAACAACAAATTTAGGAAGATCAAAATTGAACTTCTCAACAAATGCCTCAAGAAGACTCGGTTTCAACTCTTCGTTGTACAGTTTTGAAAGCTCTTCATTCTCTATCTGTGCTTTTACTTGTTCTTTTAGTTTGTCCATTGACGCTTCTTCATCACCCGGAAGCATTTTTTTAGCAAGAGCGGCATCCATACGTACTTTTTCTTTCATCTGGATAGCGTTTACAGTTACTTTGAACTCAGCATCTTTACCGGCAAGTTTATCACTTCCATAATTCTCAGGGAAAGTTACTTTAATTACTTTTTCATCCCCTTTTTTCATGCCGATAACCTGGTCTTCAAAACCTGGGATGAACTGTCCAGAACCAAGTGTCAATGAGAAGCCCTGTGCAGCGCCACCATCAAATAGTTCACCATCGATCGAACCTTCAAAGTCGATGTTCGCAGTATCACCCTCAACAAGTTCACGGTCCTCATCTACGTCGACGAATGGAGCTTGTGCTTGTGCGATCTCTTGGATACGATCCGTTACTGCTTTCGCTGTCACTTTTGGTTTCTTTGTCTCTGGTGCAAGGTCAGCATAACCGTCAAGGTTGATTTCCGGACGAAGAGCGATTGTGATCGCTACATCGATCTTGTCATCAGATTTGTCAAACTGGGTAAATTGAGGCTCACCGATAAGTGCGTCATTTGTGACTTCCATCTCTTTGAGTGCTGCATCAAGAAGATTACGAAGTGCTTCAGACTCAGCGTCTTGAGTCAGTTTGTCACCATACTGTTTTTTTACAGCAGCAACAGGAACTTTTCCCTTACGGAAACCCGGGATGTTTGCTGTTTTTGCAAGTTGTTTGGCAATTTTTTCAACATTCGCATCAATGTCAGATTGAGCTAATGTCGCAGTGATTTCAGCGTTTGCGCTGTCGATTTTATTGGTCTTGAATTCCATTGAATCCCTTTTTTATGTGTCTTGACTAGTATTTGCAATTTACTAGGCAGAAGTTTAATTTTCGAAATTTTATCGAAACTTTTCTTTTTTTTCTATAATAGCAGTTGTTTAACTCACTCCAAGCGAAGAAGTGTTATCCTATCGCTAATAAAAATTAAGGTGTCGATGTGAATAATGAAGCGTTTGAGAATGCTGTCAAGATTATGATGGAATCAGTAGGGGAGGACCCGACCCGTGAGGGCTTGGTAAAGACCCCGGAACGTGTACGAAAAGCGTATGAGTTTATCTATGGCGGATATCAAGAGGATCCAAACGAGATACTCTCTTCTGCACTGTTTACTTCTTCGAATGATGAGATGGTCTTGATCAAGGATATCGAACTTTACTCAACCTGTGAACATCATCTGCTTCCTATCATCGGACGGGCACATGTGGCGTACATTCCCGATGGTAAAGTTGTCGGGCTTTCCAAAATCCCTCGTGTTGTGGATGTGTTCGCCCGTCGTATGCAGATACAAGAACAACTTACGGAACAGATCGCTGATGCGATCATGCAGACAATTCAGCCAAAGGGTGTAGCGGTTGTGATTCAAGCGCGCCATATGTGTATGGAGATGCGCGGAGTGGAGAAGATTAACTCTACAACGACCTCTTCGGCTTTACGAGGCTTATTTAAAAAGGATGAGAAGACGCGTGCTGAGTTCTTTGCCCTTATTAATGCACCTGTAGGAACAAGGTACTAAGTACAAATGCCATTAAGTTCCCTTAGAGACCGTATCAAAGGTAAGAATCTTTCACCCGCTTTCGGGATGATTACAGAGATCAATGCCACGATGGTACTTGCTAAGGGTTTAAAGGTCAGCATTGGCGATACAGTGACGATTCGTTCCAAAGATGCGGATATGAGTACGATGGGTATGGTCACGGAGATCAGAGAAGATGGTTTTGCGATCAGTCCCTTCTCCTTTATCGAAGGTTATTGTGTCGGGGATGAGGTTTTCCTGAAACATAACGGTATGAAGATCAATATCGGTCCTGAGCTCTTGGGTAGGGTAGTCGACCCTTTTATGAACCCGATAGACGGAAAGGGAAGATTACAAGCCGCAACGGAATACCCTATCATCAAACAGCCTATTGCAGCGATGGCACGGGGAATGATAAACGAGAAGTTCTCTGTCGGGGTTAAGACTATCGACACACTTTTATCTTGTGGAAAGGGGCAAAAGCTCGGGATATTCGCTGGATCGGGTGTCGGTAAATCAACATTGATGGGGATGATTGTCCGGGGCTCCGAAGCACCTATCAAGGTAGTCGCATTGATCGGAGAGCGTGGGCGTGAAGTGCCTGAGTTCATTGAGAAGAACCTGGGTGGGGACCTGACCAATACCGTTATTGTGGTAGCGACTTCAGATGATTCACCGTTGATGCGAAAATATGGGGCTTTCTCGGCAATGTCCGTAGCCGAATATTTTAAAGACCAGGGGCACGATGTCTTGTTTATGATGGACTCGGTCACACGTTTTGCAATGGCCCAGCGTGAAATAGGGCTTGCACTGGGTGAACCGCCGACCTCTAAAGGATATCCGCCATCTTCATTGACCTTGCTGCCACAGTTGATGGAAAGAGCCGGGAAAGAAGAGGGAAAAGGCTCGATTACGGCATTTTTTACGGTCTTGGTGGAAGGTGATGATATGAATGACCCGATTGCAGACCAATCCCGTTCCATTTTAGACGGACATATTGTTCTTTCAAGAGAATTGACGGACTTTGGTATTTATCCGCCTATACATATCCTAAATTCTGCATCAAGGGTTATGAATGATATTATCTCCCCGGAACATTTTGAAGCAGCCAGAAAATTCAGACGTCTGTATACATTATTAAAGGAAAACGAGGTTTTGATACGTATCGGGGCATATACGGCAGGCAACGACGCCGAATTGGATGAAGCGATTGAGAAAAAAGAGAAGATGGAGAAGTTTATCTCTCAGGGAGCCTCGTATATAGCAAACTATGAAGAGAGTGTGGAAGCATTAATCACAATGATGCAGTAATATAAAATATTTCTTAGTAGAATTTTTTTAGAAATTAATCTTAAGCATAAACTTAACAAATACCCATTATCATACCGTTATCAAAAAGAGGACAAAAAGTGTCCTAATTAAAAATTTTGAGTATTATTATCAATCTTAGTCAGTTTCATGACTTGATCGGAAGGATGATATTCAAAAAGAAAAGGATATATATGCAAGCATATTTAGATAACAACGCAACAACACAGATTGATCCAAAGGTTGTCGATGCAATGCTTCCTTACTTAAAAGAGATGTTTGGAAATCCAAACTCACTTCATAAGTTCGGTACAAAAACACACCCAGGTCTAAGAAAAGCTATCGATCAGGTTTATACGGGTATTGGTGCAACTGATAATGATGATGTTGTATTTACATCAGGTGCGACTGAGTCAAATAACTGGGTATTAAAATCTATCTGGTCCGACCTTATCCAGCATGGTGACAAGAACCACATTATTACAACAGAGGTTGAACACCCGTCAATTCTAGCGACGTGTAAGTATTTGGAAGAGCACTGCGGTACAAAAGTAACGTATCTTCCGGTAAATGAAGATGGTATCGTTGAAGCACATACTGTAAAGTCGTTCATTACAGACAGAACAGCACTTGTGTCTATCATGTGGGCGAACAATGAGACGGGTATGATCTTCCCTATGAAAGAGATTTCAGATGTGTGTAAAGAAAAAGGTGTCTTATTCCATACGGATGCAACACAGGCGGTTGGTAAGATCCCTGTCAATGTATCTGAGATGGATATCGCATTTATGTCATTTTCTGCACATAAGTTTCATGGTCCAAAAGGGATCGGTGCACTGTATATCAAGAACTCACGCAAGTTGACACCACTACTTCATGGTGGTGATCAGATGGGTGGACGCCGTTCAGGGACGCTAAACGTACCGGGAATCGTAGGTATGGGTGAAGCTTTAGAATTAGCGACGACGGATATGGAAGAGAAGATGGCGAAGATTGCCAAGATCCGTAACCGTATCGAAGACGAGTTGTTGAAACTCGAAGATGTCTTTGTTGTCGGTGACCGTGCGAACCGTACGCCAAACACTATTCTTATCTCTGTTAAGGGTGTTGAAGGTGAAGGTATGCTTTGGGATCTGAATAATGCATTGATCGGAGCATCAACAGGGTCTGCATGTGCATCAGAAGACCTTGAAGGTAATACGGTAATGTTGGCAATCGGTGCTGACCATGAATTGGCACATACGGGTATGAGACTCAGTCTAAGCCGTTTTACAACAGAAGAGGAAGCGGATTATGTGATCGAAGCTTTCAAAAAAGGTGTTGCACGTCTACGTGGTATTTCAAGTTCTTACGCGAAAGTAGGACCAACTGAAGGTGGAGAGGTTCGTGAATGCGAACTTCATCATCACTAAATATTGAGAAATTAGTTCAAGGAGAATTATTATGGCAAAAAATGATATGTTAGGCGAGTCTTTATGGGACGCGTATTCAGATAAAGTTACATCATTGATGAATAACCCTCAACACCAGGGTGAGATCACTCAAGAAGAGTGTGATGCTCATGGAACGAAACTGATCGTTGCTGATTTCGGTGCAGAAAGCTGTGGTGATGCAGTACGTCTATATTGGGAAGTTGATCCTAAAGATGA
>JBFEXS010000047.1:0-16199 GCA_041562555.1 Sulfurimonadaceae bacterium | reverse complement strand
GCGTAAATATCCTCACCGAAAAACGGCGCTTTGGCAAGGGTGATCTTAAACCCGTTATATTCAGGAGGATTATGCGATCCGGTGATCATCACAGAGGCACTCGGTGTCACCCTTTCACCATTGTCAAGTTGTAGTTCTTGATAGTTGGTAAAATAGTTGACAGGCGTCGGGACCAGTTGAATGTTGATCACCTTTTTACCGGCATGAACAAAACCGGAGCAAAGCCAGTTAAAAAGTGTCGGTGAATGAGTTCGTGCATCATATCCGATACTCACATACTCGCCCGACACTTTTTTCCCTAAGGTATACCCTATCTTTTTGACCGTTGACTCATTGAGCTCTTGCTCAAAAATCCCTCGAATATCATATTCTCGATAAATAGACATTATCACCCCGCATGTAATTGATTTATAGAATTATACGTAATTCCAGGTAAGAGTCTGTTTAGATGTATCAATGCAGTTTATAGACGATCGGTATACGTAGTGCCAAGACTTCACTTGGGTGTGGAAAGTCTACAGAAGCTCTTTGGATCGTTTTGATCGCGGATTTCTTTAAAATCGATGAGACATCTCCCAGTGCCTCAATATCCAGGACCTCACCCTCCATATTAAGGGTAAAAGAGACCAGTGCCTTCCCTTGAAGACCGCGTTTTTTTGCCAATCGTGGATATGTCAGGTTTTTCTTGATAAGAGCATTGATAAGCGCGATATGATCTCGCATATATTGTGCTTCAACTGATAACCTTGGTTCCGTTACAGCCATGACTTCAGGAACAGCTTTGGCTTGCATCTCCTGCTCGGTCTGTAGGGCGGTTTCCATTTTTTTCATCACTTCGTTTTCAATACTCTCCACAGGCTTGGCTGATTCCTGCTGCACTACAGGTGTAATAGGCTTGAGGACTTTCTTTATCGGCATTGCCTGCGCTACTTCCGCAATCTTTTTTTCAACGGGAAGGTTTTCTGCTTTATCTTTAGTCTGTATAGGCTGAGACTTTGAGATCTGTCTTTCCGGTAATGCCTGCGCCTTAAACTGTTTTTGTTCAGCTGCAGTAGATTCTGCAACACTCATTGAAACAGGCGCACACAGATGTATCGACTGCAAATCAACCAGTGTGTACGCATCATGTCTATTCTCTTCTCTCATATAGGCGACCAGGAGAGCCAAGGCCAGAAGAAGGTGTATAGAGAGTGAATAAAAAAGCGATTTATATTTTATGGAAACAGAATTCATGAAGTAGATTATAGATAAGAAGTGTTACAGTAGTGTTAATTGACATCAGTCCGAGTCTAAAAATCGTCAAAAACGATCAGGATACCGGACAATGCCTACTGCTATTTTTGCAGTTTATAATACTCTTTGTTTAAATACTTTGCCACATCATGAACTTCATCGTCAAAGAAACCGTCATCATTGGCAAGTTGGCAGGCCTGTACCCTACTTTCGATATCTTTAAACATTTTAATCTTTTTTGCTTCATTGGCAAAGTCGCTTGAACTATGGCATTCAAGGCAACTTCCTTCATTGTACAGCACTTTCCCATTATCTACATCAGCATACGACAGAGAAGTCAGGACAACTCCAAGCATGACTACACTTTTCACCAGCATAACCGACCCCTAAAAGATAATAATTGCTAATATAATATCATACTAATATATTTGTATCAATGGATGTTTTATTTGCATTTTAATTTTAAAAAAGTTCTAATAATTTTACGAAAAAGGGATAAGAAAGATATGCAGTATGAAAAGGACGAAGTCCTTTTCAATTAAACAGAACGCTGGTGTTCCGGGTAAGCCTCAAGTCCACATTCATCAATGTCAAGACCCTTCATCTGCTCTTCATCACTTGCTCTGAACGTAAAGAGCATGTTGATCAAATACAGTGCGATAAAAGAGACGACAAATGCGAATACTCCTACGACGACCACACCTTTTAATTGTCCCATAAAGGTTATGCCTTCAGCAGGATTTGCCGCGAAGATCCCTACGGCCAGGGTCCCCCAGATACCATTGATCAGGTGAACAGAAAGTGCACCAACAGGATCATCAATACGTATCTTATCAAACAACGGTACAGCAAACACGACCAGAGTACCGCCGATCGTACCTATGATAATAGGCTGGTACATATCATACAGGTCAGGTCCTGCAGTAACGGCTACCAGTCCACCTAGGGCACCATTCAGGATCATCGTAATATCAAATTTTCGATAACGTGCATACATGATCAAACCGGCAATGATCGCACCGGCCAAACCGGCCGTATTTGTGTTCATGATCGTCAAAGCGACTGCATCGGCACCCTCTTTTGTCGTAATGGACCCGACCGATCCACCGTTGAATCCAAACCAACCGATCCAGAGTAAAAAAGCCCCTAAAACGACCAAGGGGATATTAGATGCGGGGATAACACGCACCTTCCCGTTCATATAACGTCCCTTTCTTGAACCCATGATCAAGATCGCCGCAAGCAGTGCCCAGCCACCTGTGGAATGGATCACCGTTGAGCCAGCCAGATCATACATGCTTAAAGCCAGTGCCGTACCATCCAGGAAGTTTGCACCCCAGGTCACATTGACTACCGTAGGGTAGATAAAAGCCCCCATGACAACAGTAAAGATCGTTAACGGGATGATGCGTACACGCTCACTGACACCACCACTCATGATATTGATCGTCTTACCGACAAACGCCATCTGGAACATAAAGGCGGCATACATACTCAACGAGCTGTTCTCCCAAGATCCAAAAGCATATTCATAACCCACCAGTAAAAATGCCATCGATGCGACAGCATAAATCATCGTATTGACGGTAAGTACAGTTGAAACGTTTTTTGTTCTGACAAGACCAGCTTCCAGCATTGCAAAGCCCGGCACCATTAAAATAATCAGTACCATAGAGAATAGTACAAAAAGTGTATCTACGATATACGTAAAATCACTTACAAGAAGGAATTCATTCATTGTTGATCCTTAAAAAAGATCCGTCATTGTTACAAAATTGTAGTTAGGGGGAAGTTAAAGTAGAAAGATTAGTTTCCCTTAAGCAAAATACTCAAGAGAAACTGTTTAGATAAGAAACTTATACCGCTTCGTTGTCAGTCTCACCTGTTCTGATACGAACGATTTGATCGATATCAGAAACGAAGATCTTACCATCACCGATTTTACCTGTTCGTGCAGCTTCAACGATCGTGTTAACCGTTTGCTCTGCATTTTCAGCAGTAACTACAAGCTCGATCTTGATTTTTGGAAGAAAATCAACAACATACTCCGCACCACGATAAAGTTCGCTGTGCCCTTGTTGACGACCATAACCCTTAACTTCACTTACAGTCATACCTGTTACACCGATCTCAGCCAGTGCATCTTTCACATCTTCTAATTTGAAAGGTTTTACTACCGCTTCAATTTTTTTCATAGATATTTCCTTATTATTGTATCGATATCTTAATATAGTCTCGCAAAAGCGAAACTTAATTAAGCAACTTCATTTTTCACAAGAAGCGCCAAGATCCCATGGGCTTGACAGGAAGTCAAAGCCACTGTTAATGCGACCCAAGGGCTTCGTTCCTCAGGTCTCTTATAGATTAAATCCGCGTTCACCGTGAACTGATTCGTCAAGACCCATTACTTCTTTATCTTCATTCACACGACGTCCACCGGTGATTGCCACTGCGATGTAATAAACGATCACTGTACCGATCAATGTAAACAGACCGACGACAACTACAGACTCAAGTTGTACGAAGAACTGTCCCATTCTGTCACCTGATTCTTTCAGTGGTCCGTCCCATAGAAGGTCATTGTCTTTAAGAGCGAAGATACCTGTCGCAAGTGCACCCCATAGACCCGCTAAGAAGTGAACACCAAATGCGTCTAAAGAATCATCATAACCCAGTTTCTTTTTCATCACTGTCACACCGAAGAACGCTACGATTGTACCGATAGCACCGATGATGAATGCACCAAAGACATCTACAAACCCTGCTGCTGGTGTAATCGCTACCAGACCAGAGATAGCACCTGTTGCCGCACCTAGTAATGTAGGTTTTTTGTATACGATCCACTCAAGAATGATCCAAGTAACCGTTGCAACAGAAGCAGCGATAGTCGTTGTCAAGAAAGCAAGACCTGCGATTTCGTTGGCACCGAATGCAGAACCACCGTTAAACCCATACCAACCGAACCATAGCATAGCAGCACCAAGAGCAGTCAAGATAACTGAAGCAGGCTTCATAGCTGTTTTAGGATAACCCACACGCTTACCTACCAAGATAGCAAGAACAAGACCTGCAAGACCACCATTCATGTGTACAACTGTACCACCGGCAAAGTCAAGAGCACCAGCGTCAAACAGAAGTGCACCGTCTCCACCCCATACCATATGAGTGATTGGAGCATATACTACAAGTCCCCAGATAGCAACAAATACGATCCATGTAGAGAACTTGATACGTTCAATAACAGAACCTGAAGCGATTGCAACAGTAATTGCAGCAAAAGTACCTTGGAAAACGATGAAAACATATGCCGGGTACGTACCGCTTAGTTCATTCCAAGAGATACCGTTAAGGAACATATTACCTAAACCACCAACAACTTTTTGCATGCCAGCTGATTCAGCTGTTCCAAATGCGATTGAATACCCTGCGGCAATCCATACAATAAAAGCAACAACAAATGCTGCCAGAACCATCAAATAAGTATTCAAGATACTTTTTGCACGTGTCATACCACCATAAAATAGTGCTAGACCTGCTGGTGTCATCAACATAACGAATGCTGTTGAAACCATCATCCACGCTGTGTCTCCCGTATCTAAGGTCGGGGTGTCTTCTGCCAGTGCAAGAAGAGGAGTAAGCAATAACGCTGCAAACAATTTTTTCATTGAACTTTCCTTCGAAATAGATTTGTAACAGTATAACTTTTAGCAAAAGACTGATCGGCAAAAATGTGATTAATTTTTAATCATTTGATTTTTTTATAATCCATAAGAAACCGGGTTGTTACCTTTTAACGCTTATTTTAAATTTTAAATCTTTTCTTTAAGTTTTACGCCTATGCTTTATCTATAAATTATTCTATCTTCGATACTATGTATACAATTTTTAGCAAAGCTGTCGAAGCACTTTCTTGAATTCATATTGATTATGGGAAAGCACTTCATATTGTTAAAGTTCACAACAGAGGAAAGACATGAGCGATTTACTGGAAGAAAACCAGAATATTGAAAACATTAATATAGAAGATACTGTAAAAGCATCCTACCTTGACTACTCTATGAGTGTCATCATCGGTCGTGCTTTACCGGATGTACGTGATGGTCTCAAACCTGTTCACCGCCGTATCCTATATGCGATGGACAAACTGAACCTCTCAGCCGGTGCGAAATATAAGAAATCGGCACGTATCGTCGGTGATGTAATTGGACAGTATCACCCTCACGGCGACAACTCTGTCTATGATGCACTTGTCCGTATGGCACAGGACTTCTCAATGCGTATGACGCTTGTTGACGGACAAGGAAACTTTGGTTCTGTCGATGGGGACAACGCGGCTGCAATGCGTTATACCGAAGCGCGTATGACAAAATATGCCGGTGAACTGATGAAAGACCTTGATAAAGACACCGTAGATATGATAGACAACTACGATGCCACTACACAAGAACCATCCGTGTTTCCAACCCGTGTTCCAAACCTTCTTATCAATGGTTCTTCAGGGATCGCTGTCGGTATGGCGACCAACATTCCTCCTCATAACCCGGGCGAAGTGATCTCCGGGCTTGTTCATCTATTGGACAATCCTGAAGCAAGTCTCAAGGACATTATGCAGTTCATCAAGGCGCCAGACTTTCCTACCGGTGCTACGATCTATGGTCAAAAAGGGATCATGGATGCTTATGAGACAGGGCGTGGTCGTATTAAGCTTCGTGCGAAAACCCATATCGAGAAAAAAGGGAATAAAGACGTCATCGTCATTGATGAGATCCCATATCAAGTCAACAAATCTCGCCTTATTGAGAGTATCGCTTTCCTTGTACGTGACAAAGCGATTGAAGGTATTTCCGAGATCCGTGATGAATCTGACCGCGAAGGTATGCGTATCGTCATTGAGCTTAAGCGTGATGCGATGCAGGAGATTGTTCTAAACAACCTTTACAAACAGACCAATATGCAGACGACCTTTGGTATTATCATGCTGGCGATCAAAAACCAAGAACCGCAAGTGTTCAAACTGATGGATGTACTGAGTACTTTTATCTCTCACCGTAAAACGGTCATCATCCGCCGTACGATCTTTGACCTTGAAAAAGCAAAAGCCAAAGCGCATATCTTGGAAGGTCTCAAGAAAGCACTTGACCACATTGATGAGATCATCAAGCTTATTCGTGGTTCAAAAGACACAGCTGATGCAAAAGAAGGCTTGGTTAAGGAGTTTGGATTCTCTGAACTCCAAGCCCAGGCCATTCTGGATATGCGTCTTCAAAAGCTTACCGGTCTTGAACGTGAAAAAATCGAGAATGAGCTCAAAGAACTTCATGCACTTATCGAATACCTTGAGTCTATTCTCAAAAGTGAAGAGGTACTTCATTCTATTATCAAAGAAGAGCTTCTTGAAGCGAAATCAGTACTTGATACGCCTCGTCAGACAGATATCGTTGACAACTACGATGATATCGACATTGAAGACCTTATTCCAAATGAGCCAATGGTCGTTACCATCACACACCGTGGATATATCAAACGTGTTCCATTGGCACAATATGAGAAACAACACCGTGGAGGGAAAGGAAAGACAGCTGTTACGACCTATGACGATGACTTTATCGAAAGCTTCTTTACCTGCAATACCCACGATACACTTCTCATTGTGACCAACCGCGGGCAGTTACATTGGTTGAAAGTCTACAAGATCCCAGAAGGTTCGCGTACAGCAAAAGGTAAAGCGATCGTAAATCTGATCAACCTTGTTCAAGATGAAGAGATCCAATCCATCATTCCAACAACTGACTTCAATGAAGAAAACTCCCTGGTCTTCTTTACGAAAAACGGTATCGTAAAACGTACCAATCTTTCAGAGTTCTCAAATGTACGCTCAAGCGGTGTGCGTGCCATCGTACTTGACGAAGATGACACCTTAGTCACAGCTAAGATCGCTACAATCGATACCCAATACCTCTTTATCCTGACGCGTCAGGCACAGTGTATCAAGTTTGAGATCAGTAAAACAAGAGACCAAGGTCGTTCTACCCGCGGTGTACGCGGTATCAAGTTCAAGCATGAAGGTGATTACGTCATCGATGCGAACATCATCTCCAATGATGAGCAAGAGATCCTTACCGTCAGTGAAAAAGGTATCGGTAAACGTACCACTGCTGAAGAGTATCGCTTGACTAACCGTGCCGGTTCAGGTGTTATCGCGATGAAACTCAACAACAAAACCGGAAATTATGTTGTCGGTTGTCTGATGGTTGATGAGTCCATGGACATGATGGCACTGACCAAAACCGGTAAAATGATCCGTGTGGATATGCAGACCATCTCCAAATCCGGACGTAATACATCAGGTGTATTCATCATCAAAGGGGATGATGTAATCTCTATCTCACGTTGTCCTAAAAAAGAAGAGTCCCCGGAAGAAGACGAAGAATCTACTGAAGAGTAATCCGCTCTTCTTCTCCCATTAAATCCTCCCATATCACAACAGCTTATTATTCTGGAACAGTGCTTGCTTATTAAACAACAATAGAAAAGATGCAAGGACGTATAATGAAAAAAACCTTATTGATCAGTGCCCTGTTATCAGCCTTTTTGATGGCTGAAGAAGGACCCGTGGAAGAGACAAACGAACAATCAGTTCCTGTCATTACAACAAACAATAATGCACCGGTTATCGTAGAGCCAGTTGTCGTTCAACCGGTTGTAGTAACTATGCCTGAGGCACAAGAGCAAGAAGAGCATGTGTGTCCATCGGATATGCAAGAGCCTCCAGCAATGATGAATGAGTCATCAACACCTGCTTCATACAAAAAGATCCGTATCAATGTGACAGGACAGGGTGTTGCACCGACAATGACCTCTTCGCCTGCTCAAGCTTATGCACTTGCAAAACGTGCCGCTATCGCAGATGCTTACAGACTGTTGGCTGAAAAGGTAAAAGGTGTAAGAATCGAAGGTTCTGACAAGATCAAGAACATGATGGTACAACGTTCTGAGGTACGTACCTTTGTCGATGCTGTCATCGCGGAAGCTGAAATCATCGAGACGATCTTCAAAGATGGTCTGTGTGAAGTCGAGATGGAACTAACGATCAACCCTGAACAATGGCGATCAATCTTAGCCTCGCGTTAATTCTTTTGGGCACTTGGCTAAATGCCTCTGAAACCTTCATCTTGAGCTACCGTGCTCAAATCAAGAACGCGGTAGTCATCTCTGAGTCCTTCCATATCACACCTACAATGAAATCTATTCACGCTATACCCGGAGAGAGTTTGAATATTTCTACAGACAAAGAAGAAGAGGTACAAAAAATCCTCCTAAACAATAAAGACACCATCATTGATTTTATGATGAAACATGGTCTGCATACACGAAGCCATGAAAAGGTACAAAACAAGCAATCCAGTTCACTTATCTCTATCACCATTCCTCCCAGCTATATAACAGTCGACTTTAAAAATGACTACGCTATAATCACGCGATTAATACAACAATAATATATATACGAAACGCCCAATCTATAGCAAAGGAGTCATATGAAGATCGCCATCGTCGAAGACGACATCAATATGCGTAAATCCCTTGAAATTGCTATGGGTGATTATGACGAATTTGAAATCGTCTCGTTTAAATCTGCCAAAGATGCTCTGCCAAAGCTGGATGAGAGTTTTGAACTTGTGGTAACCGATATCAATATGCCCGGCATGGACGGGATAGAATTTGTCAAAGAACTTGACGGAAAATATGAAGTCATCATCATGACAGGAAATGCGACCTTACAAAAGGCGATCGATTCCATCCAACTGGGAGTCAAAGACTTTTTACTCAAGCCCTTTGAGATAGAAACCCTTGTCGAGGCTATCAAACGTTCTCATAAAGTACAGGAAGTCGTTAAAAAAGCACCGACTTCAAAGAAGAAAAAAAAGCAGTGTTCCACCTCCTCTTTTGCAGCATCATCGCCTGCTTTGGAAAAAGCCGTCAATATTGCCGAAAAAGCAGCCAAAACGGATGCTTCGATCTTGCTGACGGGAGAAAGCGGTGTCGGTAAAGAGGTGTTTGCTACCTTCATTCACGAGAGCTCTCCCCGAAGTAAAAAACCTTTTGTAGCTATCAACATGGCAGCTATTCCCGATAATCTCATCGAGAGTGAACTCTTTGGATTTGAGAAGGGAGCCTTTACCGATGCTATCGCTACCAAGCCGGGACAGTTCGAACTTGCAAACGGGGGAACCATTTTCTTGGATGAGATCGGTGAGATGCCTTATGGGGTTCAGGCAAAACTTCTGCGCGTGCTGCAGGAGAGAGAAGTACAGCGCTTAGGTTCACAAAAGCCTATCAAGATCGACGTTCGAATCGTATCAGCGACCAATGCTGATCTACATAAACACATCGATGAAGGTGAGTTTAGAGAAGACCTTTATTATCGTCTGAACACCATACCTGTAGCTATTCCTCCTTTGCGTCAACGAAAAGAGGAGATCCTGGATATTGCGACCAAGGTACTCTCAGACAACTGTGAGAAATACGGATTTGAGCAAAAAAGCTTCAGTGATGCAGCCCAGGAGGCATTGAACGACTATAACTGGCCGGGGAATATCCGTGAGCTTGTCTCCGTTGTCGAGCGGGCGACGATCCTGAGTGAGAGCGATACCATCACACCCGATGAGCTCTTCTTGGACAGCCGTCAAAAGCAGAAGTCCATCACCGATATGGAAAAGGAACTGATCGAAGAGGTGCTCAACTCTTGTGATATGGATCTTAACGAGAGTGCAAAGATGCTCGGTATGACAACCGCAATCTTAGAAAAAAAAATACAAACATACAATTTGAAAGGATAAAGATTGAAAAAATATAATGTAGCCGTCGTCGGTGCAAGTGGAGCTGTCGGCGAAGAAATTTTTCGTATCTTTGAGGAGATCGATTTCCCATACAACAAACTGGTTCCCCTAGCGAGCGAGCGTTCTGCCGGAAACACCATTGACTTTAATGGCAACCAACTTGTCATCCAAGAGCTGACTGAGACAATCTTCAAAGAAGAAGAGATCGAGATCGCACTCTTCTCAGCAGGTGGTTCGATCTCTGAGAAGTTTGCCCCTTTTGCCGCTGAAGCAGGTGCCGTAGTCATTGACAACACCAGTCATTTCAGAATGGATGAGGATGTACCTTTGGTTGTACCCGAAGTCAATCCCCATGAGATCAATGAGTGGAGTACGACAGGGATCATCGCAAATCCCAACTGCTCGACTATTCAAATGGTACAGGTACTTAAACCTCTTGATGAGGCTTATGACCTTAAACGTGTTGATGTATCTACCTATCAGGCGACATCAGGCGGCGGAAAAGAAGCAATGGAAGAACTTGTTTCCCAAATGCAGGACTTCTTTGCCTTTAAACTTGATGAGGCTGAGCACAAAGCTTTTCCTCACCAGATCGCATTGAATGTCATCCCGCAGATCGATGTGTTTATGGAAAATGGCTATACCAAAGAAGAGATGAAGATGGTCAACGAGACCGTTAAGATCCTAGGTAAGCAAGTCGAAGTATGCGCGACCTGTGTTCGTGTACCGACGCTTAGAGGGCATGCAGAATCATTGACACTTACCTTCGATGCCGATGTCGATGCTGCCGAAGCAAGAGAGATCCTTGCCAAAGCACCTAATGTTGTGGTCGTCGATGACCCTGCTACAAGTGCCTATCCGATGCCGGCAAGCTGTGTTGACCAGGATGAGACCTTTGTAGGACGTATCCGTAATGACATCTATCGCAAGAATGTACTTAATATGTTTATCGTGGCAGACAACCTGCGCGTAGGAGCAGCTACAAATGCCATCCGAATTGCACAAAAATGGGTAGAGATGCAGGAGTCTAAATAATGTTGGAAAGAATTTTTGAAAAGACCCTTTGGAACAGTCGCCTTTTTACGATTCTTGCCGTAGTGTTCAGTATGCTTGGCGCTGTCATCCTGTTTATTGTCGCAAGTATCGACATCTGGGGTGTACTTGTCATGGTGTGGGACCTTGTTGTCAACCATGTGCATCCTAAACACCTGCATGAAGATGTCGTTTCCGCTATCATCGGTGCTATTGACCTTTTCTTGATCGCCATCGTCCTACTGATCTTTAGTCTTGGGGTCTATGAGCTGTTTATCTCAAAGATCGAAGCAGCAGAAGGTGACGAAGCCTCCAGCAATGTCTTGAAGATCCAGTCATTGGATCAATTAAAAGACAAGATCGCCAAAGTCATCGTTATGGTATTGGTAGTCAGTTTCTTCCAGCGTGTTTTACATACTAAATACACAGGTGCCTTGGAAATGCTTTATTTCTCAGGGTCTATCTTGCTTCTCGCCGTTGCACTCTATTTCTTACACAAGGGAGACCATCACTAAATGTCCAATAAAATATTCGTAGATGCCTGTTTAGGCAAAGAAACCCCATACACTCCGGTATGGATGATGCGTCAAGCCGGTCGTTACCTTCCTGAATATATGGCCGTTCGTGCCGAAGCGGGTAACTTCTTGAACCTCTGTCACGATCCTAAGAAAGCCTGTGAAGTGACACTTCAGCCTATCGACATTGTAGGTGTTGATGCAGCAATCCTGTTTTCGGATATCCTTGTCATCCCTGACGAGATGGGTATGGATCTCTCTTTTGTCAAAGGCGAAGGGCCAAAGTTTTCTGACCCGATCACCTGCGAAGCGGATATTGACAGACTGATCGGCGGTGAAGAAGCCGCCGACAAGCTTACCTATGTATACGACACTATCAAGCTCATTAAAGAAGAACTTGCCGAGGACAAGGCGCTTATCGGTTTTACCGGAGCACCTTGGACACTGGCGACCTATATGATCGAAGGGCAAGGGACAAAGACTTACAATATCTGTAAGAAGATGATGTACTCAAATCCAAAGCTTTTACACAAGATCCTTGCTAAGGTGACAGAGGTCGTCAAACTCTACATGGAAAAACAGATTCAAGCAGGTGTAGATGTCGTTCAGATTTTTGATTCATGGGCGGCAGCGATCGAACCTCAGAACTATGACGAGTTCTCATGGAAATATATGGTCGAGATCGCCGAGTATCTCAAAGAAAAATACCCGCATATCCCTATCATCATGTTCCCTAAGGGCGTAGCTTCATTTATTGCCAGCGGAAAGGTATACGGGAATTTCGATGTCATGGGCATCGATTGGGGAACACCTATGGAACTTGCGAAAGAGTACCTTGGTGACAAATATGTTCTTCAAGGGAATATGGAGCCATGTAGACTCTATTCTCAAGAGCAGACAACTCAGGCGGTAGAAGCAATCCAGAAAGTGATGGGAACTTCCCGTCATATCTTCAACCTTGGACACGGTATCCTTCCGGATGTCCCTGTTGAAAATGCAAAACATTTTGTACGAGAGTGTCAACGCATCTCTAAAAAATAGCCTTACCCTTTGAGAGACCTGCAAGGCCTTTCAAATGACTTCCTCTCCAGATAAGCTGAAATATAAGAAAAACCTTTTACAATATGAGATCGTTATAAGGGAGAACAATGGCACAAAAACAGGCACATCCGATCATCTTTACGGGGAATGGCTGGGAATATTTCAAGATCTATTTTGTCAATATCATGCTGAGTATATTGACCCTGGGAATCTATTCCGCCTGGGCCAAGGTACGTAACAAGCGCTATTTTTACGGGCATACCTCCTTAGCGGGAAGTGCCTTCGACTACCACGCCCAACCTATGCAGATTTTAAAAGGTCGTGTTATCGTCGTCGCCATTTTTCTTTTGTATAATCTCGTCATCACCTTTATTCCCTTGATATCCCCTCTGTTCTCTATGCTGTTTTTTTTCGGGATACCTTTTTTGATCATGCGTGCGACAAAGTTCAATATGCAATACTCTTCCCATAGGCAGATCCGTTTTGATTTTGTCGGTGAATATCTCTATATCTTTTTTCATTTCATCGTACTGCCTATCGCCTCTATCTTTACTCTGGGCCTTGCCTATCCATATGCGATATATAAACAAAAACAGTACCTTTCCAATCACACCAAGTATGGAAATGCCCGCTTCTCATTCAAAGGAAGCAGCGGTCAATTCTTCCTGACCTACTTCTTGGGCTTTTTTCTGCTGGTTGCCCTGTATACACTGATCCTAAACACCTTCAACCTTGTCGATGCGACGACCATGACTCAGTTCAAAGAGGGGTTTTTAGAGGGGCTCAAGCAGAGCATGGAGAACAATACAAGCTCTTTGTACGCCGATCAGCCAAATCAAGAGATGCAGACTTATATGATAGTAGCGGGTATCTACGCTTTTCTTCTGATCAATATCCTTCTCTTCAGTACCTTTGTGAATGCCCGTTTGACCAACTATCTTTTCAATAACCTTGAACTGGAGCATATCACCTTTAGTTCCCACATCAGTTTTTTTCATTTACTCTGGATCTATGTCAGCAATCTGGTATTGATTTCGATCACCTTTGGCCTCTTTATCCCATGGGCCAAAGTACGCGCGGTCTCCTATAAACTCTCGTGTATCACTCTTTTCAGCGATGATCTAGGCAGTTTCATCTCCAATGAAGAGGAAAAAGCCAATGTCCTGGGTGAAGAGTTCAGCGACTTCCTTGATATCGACATTGGTTTCTAATGATCAAAGCCCGTCTGTTCGATACGCAAAGCTCTGATTTCGAAGAAGTAAACATTGAATTCAAGGATCAGGAGTTCTATCTCCATAGGGATGATGAGACATATCACTGCCCTATCAATAAGATCCGATTTTCAGACCGTCTTGGTCATATGCCCCGTTCTCTTTATCTACCCGATGGAAGGGTCTGTGAAAGCGAAGACAATGATACTATTGACGCCCTCTTAAAAGAGCAAAACTCCCATAAAGGAAATCGACTGATCCATACCTTGGAGTCCAGATCTCTGTTTATCCTTCCTGCACTGCTGGTCACTGCCAGCATCGTTTTTATCTTTTTAAAATACCTTCTGCCTTATGGATCTGAAAAGATCGCCTATGCTATTCCCCAGTCCATCGCCTCCAAGATTGGTACAGGTACCCTGGAGACATTGGACAAGGTCATACTAAAACCTTCCAAACTCTCCCAGGCGAAACAAAACGAGATCCGAGATGACTTTAATGCGATGGCACGCCATCTGCAAGCACTTCCTCCCCTGCAGCTTCAGTTTCGTTTTGCAGACAAGGTCGGAGCCAATGCTTTCGCCCTGCCGGATGGGACCATTGTGATGACCGATCAGCTGGTCTTGCTCTCGGAAAACAACCTGGAACTGCTCTCGATCCTCGCCCATGAGATCGGGCATATCAAAAACCGCCATGCCATCCGTATGGTACTGCAGAATTCCGCGCTTCTTGTAGTACTGACCACTCTGACAGGAGATGCCACCACTGCCTCTTCCGTCATCTCCACTCTGCCTACGATGCTCATAGAGAGCTCTTTTTCCAGAAACCTTGAAAGTGAGGCAGATGACTTTGCCATGGAAGTGATGAAAGAACAAAAGATACCCCTGCACCATTTTGCCGACATCATGAGCCGTCTGTCCATGGGTGAAGATGAAGAGAGTTCAGGTGAATATTTTTCTTCCCATCCGATAACATCTTCACGCATCGAAAAATTCAGTGAGTAAACGTCACTTTAAATAATCATTGGCTACCATGTGACATGAAATTTATATTTGGTCCTGTAGCATCACGCCGTTTTGGCACTTCATTGGGTATTGATCTCTCTCCCGGTAAAAAACAGTGTAATTTTGACTGCCTCTATTGTGAGTTGGCCCCATCGGCTACAGTTGACAGCTATGCAGATGTCGCTGATCCGGAGGATATTGTCTCTGAGCTTTCTCACGCACTTAAGGAGCATCCCAATACCGAAGTGATAACCCTTACCGCCAATGGTGAACCGAGCCTCTATCCCCACCTGGATGAACTCATCACAAAGATCGATCAGATCAAAGGTACCAAAGAGACTCTTATTCTTACCAATTCCGCGACACTGAGTGAGCCAAAGACTTATGAGAGTCTTCTGCAACTTGATCAGGTCAAACTCTCCCTGGACGCGGTAACTCCGGAAGTCTTTAGAAAGATCGACAGACCCCATGAAGGTATTGACCTGAATAGACTCGTGGAAAGTGTCATCTCCTTTTCCAAGGCATTTAAAGGACGACTCTTTATTGAGATACTCTTTGTAAAGGGACTCAATGACACCCCGGAAGAGATTTCTGCACTTGATCAGGTATTGCAGAAGCTCGACTGTGAACGCATTGATTTGGGAACCATTGACAGACCACCTGCCTACCCTATCGAAGGTATCAGCTATGAAAGGCTACTAGAGATATCACAGACCTTTTCCAAAGAACTTCCTATCCACATCGCTTCACGCAAAGAGGTACATTCAGAGCCCTCTTCCTATGATGAGGCAGAGATTATCAACACTCTGGATAAACGTCCGTTGACCCATGATGACGTAAGCCTGCTCTTTGATCAAGACTCCATTGAGCGGCTGAACAAACTTATAGACACCGGATTGATCGGAACGAAAACTATCTCAGGAATAGACTTTTACATTCCCTCAAACAATATGAATCGTAAGCGTCACAAATAATCTCCACAGTCTAATCGAAAATTAAGCCAAACTTACCTATAATTTCGGCCTCTTAATAGAAGTATTAAGATCTACACACATTCCGGATTAGCTCAGCGGTAGAGTAGGTGACTGTTAATCACTTGGTCACTGGTTCGAATCCAGTATCCGGAGCCACTTTAAACTTAAACCCCTAAACTAAGACTTATCAAGCAACTTTTAAATCACTCGGTGTCAATTCGGTGTCTTTTGGTGACAGTTCTTTTGACAAAAATTGAGCTCTCTTTTTCTCTTTACGTTTAACATATTTAGCATATTTACTCAATGTCATAGATGGGTTCGAATGCCCAAGCATATTAGATACCCAAAGTATATC
>JBFEXS010000046.1:0-16240 GCA_041562555.1 Sulfurimonadaceae bacterium | reverse complement strand
CCCTTCAAGGATATTGTTTTCAAAGATCTCTTCTTCTCGTCGCTGCAGTAAAAGGCCATGGCAGGAGGGACAGAAGGTCTCATTTAAAAAGGGAACATTTCCAAAGTAGACATAATACAGCCCCTGAGCACTGGCGATCTCATAGGCATTGAGCAGGGTCTTTGTACGTGTAGGTTGAAACGTTTGCATATGGTTGTAGGGCTCAAATGCGCTCAGATGCCAGGGAACATGGGATCCAAGTTCTTCATCTATAAAATGCGCCATAGCCTTTAGCTCTTCATCGGAATCATTGATACCGTCAATCAAAAGGGTTGTCACCTCAAGCCAAATCGAAGCGTGGGCCAAGATCTTTAGATTGGCTTGGATAGAAGCGAGATTGGCACCCAATACATTCTTATAATAAGCAGGATTGAGACTTTTAAGATCAACATGTACACCATCTAACCAGGTCGCCATGTCATGGGCGATTTCCTCGGACATATAGGATGAGGTCTGCATGACGAGTTTGATCCCTTTATCTTTGGCAATTTTCCCAATCTCTTTGGCATAAGGATAATAGACAATGGGTTCATTATATCCGAAGGAGATGATCTTGATGTTTTGTTCAAGGGCCAGTTTGACGATCTCGATGGGAGAGAGGAAAAGCGGTTCTACATTTGCATAATGTTGGGTGATCTGATGGTTTTGACATGAGGGACAGTGCATATTGCAGCCAATTGTACCGATACATAAAACCGATGATCCGGGCATAAAATGTAAAAAAGGGCGATTCTCAATATAGTCAATACTGATAGCAGAAGGTTTGTTGACAGTAATCCCGACAAGCTCTCCATGTATATTTTTCTGATTGGCACAGAGCCCAACTTCATTTTCCTTGAGTTGACAATAGTGTTGGCAGATCAAACAGGTTATATGTCCGGGATGTTTTTCATAATAGGTCATATCTTAACTCAGTATGGGCTCATCTATCTGTTTTTCAACTTGAAAGGTATAGATCTGAGGATGAAGACTGAGGCCGTCGGGTTGCAGACCTGCTTCATGTAAAAGATGTTTGAAAAAGATGTCAAAACTGTCAAGCTGAGTCCAGATTTGCGGCAGGAAAGCAGCTTGTTTGTCATCCAAAGAAAGGATAACCCCATCCTGACCGACAGATATCTGCCCTTTCAGTTCATCAATAGTCTGATAGGAAATCTCATTCGGAGGTGTCAAGAGTGAGAGCTCGATTTGAGATTGCAGGTATTCAGAGGTTTTCAGGGGAGAAAAGCGTTTATCCTCAAAGGCGGCTTTTTTGGCATTATGGATGATATCCTCGATCAAAGGCCTCGATGGCAGGATTGAGCCTGCCGAACCCCGGAGTTCATTATCAAGATATATGGTGACAAAAGAAGCAATAGGCTCAGTCAAGACGGGGTATTCCTGTATAAGTGCCTGTTTATCGATGATATTCTGTGCTTCAAAGACTTCAGTAATCGATTCTCGAGCCAGTTTTAAAAGCAGTGATTCTGACATATAAAACACCATCTTGATAGGATTTTTTCCATTATAGCGTAATATTATGAGAACGTATTTACGGTGAAGAGATCACGTGTCTATTTCTCATCAACATCGTACTCTGCCAAGCAGGGTGCAGTCCCGTCAGAGACAATACAGTAGGGCGAATTATGTTCAAACAGAAGCAAATAGGGACGTCTTTTGATATGCAGGGTCTTCGCCGCTTTGGAGATCATCTCTATCTTACGGTCTGTCTCTTGGGAAAACTTAAGATCAAAAAGGTCCGGTTCCTTTTTTTGAACCATTATCTCAATGAGTGCCTTGTATGGATCTTCTGACTGGTAGATATAAAAGATGAGTTCTTCTGAGTTGAATCGCTTAAGCTCATACAAAAATATATAGAAGCTCTTTTCATGATGGGCTTCTTTATCCTTGGAGATGGAGGAGATATACATCTGTGATTTCGGACAGAGCGGATCAATAAAGACAAAGACTTTATCAGGTCCGTCCCCAAGGCGAATAGCATGTTTGCTTATAGAGTCAAGGAGTTTTTGGTGCTCTTGGGCAGATATGCGTGATGTCTCAAGAGCGAAAAGGTTCAGCAGTATCAATAATACAAGAGTTAATAGTTTCATGCTTAATCCTACTCACATGGTAGAGCAAAGTCACTTTGATTCTTGTCAAAAGAATAATTTAATCTTCTCTCTTCAGTCCATAATACCGGTAGCGTTCGAGTATGACTTTTGCCCATGTGGTATGCGCAAACTTTTCTCCCATCTGCCCCTTGTGCACAATGATCGCTTTGCTTTGGGTGTCGAACATCTTCAAGGCCATATCATATTCTGTATGGGAAACCTTATACGCTTCATTGATCGGTTCGATTTGCTCCGGATGGATAATAGTTTTTCCGATAAGTCCCTGTCTGAGATCCTCGTGAACATTTTCCATATACCGATCAGGATGGTCGATACAGTTGAATACAGTTGCGGTAATGTTGAACCCAAAGGGTTTGAACGTATTGAGGACGGTAGCGATGACCTGCGCGGGAGCGACAAGTCGGTAAATATTGTCCTCACATCTTCGTTTTAGACCGAGGTACTGCATCATATCCTCTCCTCCAAGACGCAGTGTCAGGACATGAAGGTTTGACTCGAGTAAAAACGAACGGATCTCCTCCAGTTTGGAAGGGCTAAAAAGATCACGGCTTTCAAGCACGGGCATGATGTAAAATGCATTGTCATGCCTTGTAAGGATATCGGCGTATTCATGCATCACTTCCGTTGAGAATTTGGGAAGGGAAAAACCGTCTATGTGTTCGATTTTTTCAAGTTCAAGAAGTCTTTGAAGTATGTAGGGGTTTCGTGGTCGTATAAAAACAGATAAGGATGATGGCGTGTACTCCTTAAGCATCGCCTGTATATTTATCAAGGCCTCTTCGAGTTCATCCTCTGAAATTGCATCTTCCGTATCAATAATGCAGGATCTGAGGCTAGGAAACCGATCTTCGTTACATACTTTTTGGACATTCTTATGGGTGGCAGGAATATAGAGGCTTCCGCCCAGTTGGATAGGAGAGAGATCACGGAGCATCGTTAAAACAGATTGGCGCGTTCACGCTGGTTTTTACAGTATTGTTTAGCTGCTTTTAGTTTCTCTTTTTTGTCTTTATCGGCCAAGGCGTCCGGGTTGACATTCTTGAGATAGTACTCGACATATTTGCACAGATTCAAGTCTCCGTGGATATTGGCCTCTTTTTTAAACTTCTTGACCATCACAGACTTTTCAGAGTCGATAAACAGTTTTTCATTGAACTCAAACCCGAAATAGCTCAGTGATTGCGAATATTGATAATCGAGTTTCTCTTTTACTGTTTTAAAGAAATCCATGAAAATCGCTTTGTGCTCATGTTCAAAATTACTGAGCAGGCGTTGGACGTCATCAAGGTCATTCCTACGTTCTCCCAAAAAGTGTACGGTGTCAACATGATCACGACGAAGGGACTTTATATAATCGATCTTCTCTTTGGGAAGTTCTTTTAGCTTTCCGGAAGCCTTGAGTTTCTGAGCACGTTCGTTCTCAGCCTTGAGTTGTGCTGCGAGACTTTGCTCTTTGGAGATCAGCATCTGGAGTTCGGCTTTGAGCTCATCATATTTATGCAGTTGTTCCACATACTCTTCCTGGGCATGCAAGAACTCTTTGTTATACACCTGCATGGCATGCTTGCTTTTGGCAGAAAACTCTGTGTAGGATTGGTCCAGGGCCTGGATGATTTTAAACGAACCCAAAAGCTCGGCATTGTAGATGGCATGATCGAGATCTTTCATCATTCCGGCAGCAGCAAAGATAAACTCTTTGAAAACGGAATATTTAAAGCTTTCGTCAAAGTCGAAAGAGATCATCATGAAATATTTTTTGACAAGCTTGATGTCATTCTGAAAAAAAGAGAGTACGACATCTTTTTGTGGAGTAGTGACCTTTATCATAAGTGACCTCGTAGTATTAGTCCTGTATTCTATCATAGAAAATCTCAAAAATAAACCAAATAGTCATCTTTGATTGCCTTATATAGAAGAAATTTACATATCTCTAGCATTAGCGAAATGCAAAGCAAATTAGGGTTATAATGCCATTATGAGCCGAATCGATAACGAAAAGTTTTATACCGCAGCACTGAGCAAATTCGGTGAGAGTCCGAGGGGAGTGCATTGGAATTCACAGGATTCACAGCAAATGCGCTTCGAGGTCTTACTCTCATTTATTGAAGATGAGGCATTTTCTTTGGCTGATGCCGGATGCGGTTTTGCAGACCTTTATTTCTATCTGCAGGACAAGGGTGTCGGGGTCTCCCATTATCTCGGTTTGGATTTGTGTACATCCATGGTCGAGATCGCCAGAGAGAGAACAGGGCAAGAGGTGATAGTATGTGATGTCTGCAGGGATGAACTTCCTGCGGCTGACTATTATTTCTGTTCCGGGGCAATGAACATCTTGACACGTTTTGATACCTATCTGTTTATACGAAACTGTTATGAAGCATGCAATAAGGGCTTTGTCTTCAATCTTCTGAAGGGGAAGGACGATTCTTTGGTGTATAACCATTTTTATCCGGATGAACTGCAAGGGTTGTTTGAGGAGTTAGGGGCCAAGGTGTCGATTAAAGAGGGGTATCTGCCCCATGATTTTAGTGTCTTTTTGCAAAAGGTGTAGTGTAGATGTGTGCTATTTTTGGCGTGATTGGAGAGTATGATGGGGATCTGGCACGTAAGTCAGTCGCTTTGCTCTCGCACCGTGGGCCTGATTACTGCGGCATAGTAGAGAAGAAGGGGCTTTTTATCGCCCACAACCGATTGAGTATCGTTGATCTAAGTGAGCGTGCTTCACAACCTATGGTCAAAGATGAGATCATTCTTAGTTTTAATGGGGAGATATATAATTTTCAGGCCATAAAGGCATCTCTGGACATCCCCTTTGATACGCAAAGTGATACAGAGGTTGTTCTGCGTGCCTATCAAAAATGGGGAGTCGATTTCGTCACACATCTAGAGGGGATGTTCGCGATCGCGATCTATGATAAGGGAAGACTGTATCTTTTTCGAGACCGTCTGGGGAAGAAGCCCCTGTATTACATGCATACAAGGAAGCAATTTGTTTTTGCCTCCGAGATAAAAGGGATCGTACCGTTTTTACAACGAAAGCAGATGAACAAGGATGCCCTGCAGAGTTATCTGAGTTTTTTAGCACCGACGCCTCCACATACTTTTTATCAAGGCATACAAAAGCTGGAATCCGGCCATTTTGCTGTGCTGGACAATGGGAAGTTGCAGATCAAGGCTTATTATGACCTGTTGCCGGCCGAGATTGCTATTGAATCTGAAGAAGAAGCACTTGAACAGGTCCAGCAAAGTCTAGAAGAAAGCATACAGAAACGGTTGATGGGAGATGTTGAGGTGGCTTCCTTGCTTTCAGGAGGGATCGACAGTTCTCTGATTGCAGCCTTGAGCCATCAAAAGGGAGTAAAACTCAAAACCTTTTCTATGGGATATAAGGGGTACAAGCAGTATGATGAACGTCGATATGCCGCAGATGTCGCTCAACATATCGGGGTAGAAAACATTGACGTCGAATTATCCAAAGAAGACTTCTTTGAACATTTGGATGCGGTGATATCTGCTATGGATGAGCCCATAAATGATCCTGCTGCAATACCTTTGTACATGCTTTTCAGGCGTATCAAGGAAGAGGGAATCAAAGTCGTACTTTCGGGGGAGGGGGCAGATGAGCTCTTTTTGGGTTATCGGCAATATTTTGAATACCTCGATATTGAAAAAGCGGCTGATCTTCAGCACAAGCATTGGCTCAAGAAGTATTTCCGCTCGCACTTCTCGATGAACAGAGAATGGGAGTGGTATAAGCGTGTTTTTGAAGGCGAAGTACTTTTTCGTACCAGTGGTGAGAAGTTTACGGATATGCAAAAGAACCGTTTGATGCGTCAAAATGTCAAAGACGGTTTTTCTATGCGCTATCTTCAAAAATACAGAGATCTCTTTGAGGAAAAGGGAAACGCAGATGCAAGTCAATGGTACAGTTATGTTGATCTCAAACAGTTTCAAGCAGAGCATTTTCTGAGTAAACTTGACAGGGTCTCTATGGCACATGGGATCGAGGGACGTACACCTTTTTTGGATCATAAGCTTGTAGAACTTGTCTTCTCCATGGATCCCAAACTGCGTTACCGGGCCGGAAGGACAAAAGATCTGCTTAAAAAGATCGCCCAACCCTATCTGCCGGAACATATCATAAATCGCAAGAAAAAGGGTTTTTCCTCTCCCTATCTTGAATGGCTACTTGAAGAGGGCGAATTAGAGCGGATAGTAAGGGTCAATGAGCAGACGGGACTTTTTTATGAAGAAGTTTTGCAGGAGTATATAGAACGGGGAAAACAGGGAAGGTTCAAGCAACATTTGTGGGGCTTATATCTTTTTTCCCGATGGTATGAAAAAGAGTTCTTATAATTGGATGCTGTCCAAGAGGAGAGAGAATCAATCTTCTTTCATCATAAACGAAAGCTCAAGTGTCCCGGAGATATAGTTTGCGAAAAAGGTAAGGACCTTAAGGTCTTCAGCTCCAAAATCTCCCTCTTCCTTGTTAAGCAGTTGAAAGAGCCCGATAACCGTACGTTGTGAATCAAAGATAGGGACGGTGATCATATTCTTTGTCTCATAGCCACTTTTTTTATCGATATTTGCAAGAAAGCGCTCATCATCATAGGGGTGATTGACGACTTGAGGCTCTCCTTTCATATAGGTGTCACCTGCTATCCCGGAAGTTTTACTGATAGCGATTTTTCCTATTCCGTCTGCGAGTTTCGTCCAGAGCATGTCCGCTTCACTGTCGTACATGAAAATGGAGCAACGGTCTGCATGTACCAGGTCTTTTGCCTGATCGGCGATAAGTAAGAGCGCATTGTCTAAAGAGGTGTCAGAAAGAAGCTGTTTGCCAAATTCGGCTATTTTTTTATACGAGTCTACTTTTGCTGCCATTACTTGCCTTTACTGGGTTGAATGTGGGATATTATATCCAATTTTCATAAACCATCATCAAAATACAATAAGAACTGCAGGGATATTACTGGCTCTCTTTTATATTCTCTTGAAATTTACGAATCTGTTTTTCAGGCATTCCCGATATCTGTTCAATAGGCATGGAAAAGATCAGCCCATTTCCAGATTTGTTGAGTTCAAGCTCCTGTGTTATCGCATCAATTACGTGTGCTGCGATCTGTTTTTCAAGTACGAATAGTAAGACAGACTCTGAACGTTCGTAGGAAATACCCAAAAAAGTCGTTTTGTCTCCCAGCCCCAATCCGCGGCCTTTTAAAATTGTAACTCCCCCAGCACCATTTGCCTGGGCAATATCGATGGCTATATCTTCGTTTTCTTCTGAGACTACAGCAACTACGGTTGAAAAGTTCATCTTTATCTCCTTTTAGATTTTTACTTCATCACGTTTGGCTAAATATTGACTGATCACTCCATACCCCATGACGGTAATCATCGGGAAGAGGGAGGCGAAGGCGATGAGTCCAAAACCATCAATTAAGGTGCTCCGGCCTTCAATCTGGGTAGCAAGCCCCAGTCCCAATGCAGCGACCAGGGGAACAGTGACGGTAGAAGTCGTCACACCGCCCGAGTCGTAGGCAATGGGTATGATATATTTTGGTGCCAAGAACGTCAAAATAATGACTATGACATAGCCGGCGATAATGTAGTAGTGAATGGCATCACCTTGAACAATGCGATACGCACCTAATGCGATCCCGATCGCGACGCCAAAGGCGACTGACAGGCGTAAAATGGATTGCCGGATGCGTTTTTGTGATATCTCTTCGACCTTCATCGCAACAGCAAGGAGTGCGGGTTCTGCCATCGTTGTGGAAAACCCTATCAAAAATCCAAAAAGGTAGATGTAAAAAAGATTATCCTGTGCCGTCAATTGCAATGCCATGGTCTCACCGATAGGGAAAAGCCCCATCTCCAAGCCGATGATAAAGGCATATAGGCCGATGATGACAAAGAGAATACCAATAGAGATCCTAGGTAAAGCAGTGAGTTTCTCTTTGATGATGATATATTGGAAGAAAAAGATGACTGCCAAGATAGGAAAGATATCTTTAACGACATTGACAAGTTCATAAAAAAGGTTCAAGGTAGAAAACTTGTCAATAGGGACTTCAGGAATAGCACCGACAAGCTCAGCGACGGGGTCAATCGGATTAAAGTCTATTGTGTAGACGATGAGTCCGTAGGCCTGAACAAAGATCATAGGAGTCAAGGAGGCAAAAGCGATCAATCCGAAACCATCGATGATGGGGTTGCGTCCCCGGATGCTTGAGGCAAGACCGACACCCAAGGCTGCAACCAGCGGGACGGTGACGGTCGAGGTAGTTACTCCGCCGGAATCATAGGCAAGTCCGACGATCTCCACGGGTACGAAAAAGGTGAAGAGAACGACTATGACATAACCGGTGATGATGTACAGATGTATAGGATGGCCCGTAATGATCCTCCAGGACCCCAGAGAAATGGCACAGCCGACCGAGAGTGCAACAGTAAGGCGAAGCATGTCAGCATCGATCTTTCCTGAGGATATGACCTGGGCTTTCTTCGCAATAGCAATAAGTGCCGGTTCGGCAATCGTTGTCGAAAACCCAATGGCAAAGGCGAAGAGCAAGAGCCAAAAGACGGAGCCTTTTGCCGCAAACTCATGGGCCAAGCTCTCGCCGATCGGAAAAATACCGATTTCGAGACCTTGAATGAAGATGGTCAGACCGATAGCGACGATGACAAGTCCAAGAATGATTGAATCAAGGTCATCAGGGACTTTTTGCAAGATAAAGATCTGAAAAAACGAGATGACTAGGATAATAGGTAGTAGGTCTTTGAAAGAATCGGACAGTAGAGAAAAAACAAGTCTTACATGCTTCATTCTTTGGAGGTTTCCTCACTGAAGAGCATGGAAAGTTCCACATATCCACTGATATAATGATTGAAAAAAGTCAGAAGACGCTTGTCCTCTTTATCAAAATCACCGCTGCGCTTATTCAGAAGCTGCAAAACACCGATGGGATCCCCAAAAGCGTTGTTGATGGGAATAGCAATGATATTTTTGGTGATATAGCCGGTCTCATGGTCAATCTTTGAGGAAAAACGGCTGTCGGTGTAGGGGTCGTTAACGATTAACGCCTTTTTGTCTCTAAAAGCAGCCCCTACAATACCCTCGTCAGCGGAAATACGGATCGTTTCAACGCCATCTGCCAATACCGTCCATAGATGTTGAGCTTTCTTGTCATAAATAAAGACTGAGCAGCGATCGGCCTCCAGGAGCTCTTTTGCGTAAGAAGAGATCATGGGAATAGCGAGCTCCAAGGAGGGCCTTAAGAGTAGTTTGCGCCCGAATTCTGCAATTTTTACAAATGATTTAATATTTTTATACATGCAGTTATATTATCCGTATATAACTAAAAATAATTTTATACGACTTCAATATTCGTTGAATCAGACTCCAAAATCAGAATATGAGTATAATAATGAAAAAAATTAGTTAGGAGAAATAATGGGCGAGTATACGATTTGGCATAATCCACGTTGTTCAAAATCACGTCAGACACTTGGAATCTTGGAAGATAAGGGTGTCGAGGCAGAGGTAGTCAAATATTTGGATGCGACACCTGGTGTCGAGGAGATTAAAGATGTTTTGAAAAAGCTTGGCTTGTCTGCAAGAGAGTTGATGCGTACAAAAGAAGAGGTGTACAAGGAACTGGGATTAAAAGATGTGGATGATGAAGAAGCGCTTATCAAAGCAATGGCAGAAAACCCTAAACTGATCGAACGACCTATTGTCATTAAAGGAGATAAAGCAGTCTTGGGAAGACCGCCGGAAAAGGTGGAAGAGCTGTTTTAATTCTGTTGAAAAAGTATCTTGGAGCTTAAAATATAAAAAAACAGGATGATACATAGATGGAATCCGCCCCATACCAGGTTTGAAAGTATGGAGGGCGAGATCAGGAAACTATAGAATACAAGAACAACAGCTGCAAAGGATATATTGCTGTAGGTAAACAGCTTCTGTCTTTGGGAAATCTCGAATTGATGTGTGATATATTCAAGGGAAAACTTGATCCCGAGAAAGTAAAAGACCAAGAGCCATGCAAAACTGAGCAGAGTCAGGAGAGATGGGTCCAGTCCCGCAAGAAGCGAACGCAGAACCTTGTCAAAGATACTGAAGATAAAAGGAAAGACAAGACCCGAAAAAAAGACAAGTATCGCCGTTAGTACAGGGGTCGAAAGTGAATGTTTCAAGGCTATTTTTTGTCGAGAATACGAGGAAGAGTGATCCCTTCTTGACCCTGATACTTTCCACTTTTGTCGCGGTATGAAGTCTCACATACTTCATCCCCTTGCAAAAAGAGGACTTGCGCGATCCCTTCATTGGCATAGATCTTAGCCGGAAGAGGAGTGGTATTTGAGATCTCGATGGTGATATGACCTTCAAATTCCGGCTCAAAAGGGGTTACATTGACAATGATACCACAACGGGCATAGGTGGATTTTCCCAGACATATTGCCAGTACATCACGGGGGATCTTAAAATATTCTACGGTGCGTGCAAGGGCAAACGAGTTCGGCGGAACAATACAGATATCTCCCGTAAAGTCAACGACGTTAGCATCATCGAAATGTTTTGGATCGACAACTGTAGAGTTAAGGTTTGTGAAAATCTTGAATTCATTGCTGACACGGATATCATAGCCATAGGAACTTAGTCCATAAGAGACGACGCCTTCGCCGACCTGGTCTTCACAAAAGGGTGTGATCATCCCGTTTTTAACCGCTTCTTCACGTATCCAAGTATCTGCTTTTAAGCCCATTAGTATTCCTTATTGATGATGTAGTTATATGAATTTTCATGAAAAAAGCTCATGAAAAAGTGGGACAAATTGCCCCTGTGATTTCAAAATGAAATTTTTGAGTTAAGTCCCTATATTAAGTGCTTCTGATGAAGTTTGTTTAGGGTCAATATTTAAATTATAACTGTTTCTTAATTTTTCTTTCGGTATTATATCACACTATTTTTTACAAAATTTGCTTTAGGAGACATAATCCAATGGATATGAAACAGATAAAATCATTAATGAAAGAGTTCGATGACAGTACACTTAGCTCTTTAAAAATCAATAAAGAAGGTTTCTCAATTGAACTTGAAAAGGCAACAATTGCGACAGCGGTAACGGCTGCTCCAGTTGTAGCAGCACCAGTTGCGGCTCCGGCAACAGAAGCTGCAACAGTGGCTCCAGCAGCAGCTGAAGAGATTGCAGGTGATAAGATTTTATCTCCAATGGTGGGAACTTTTTATGCCTCTCCATCTCCAGACTCTCCGGCTTTTGTCAAAGAGGGTGATGTAGTGAAGAAAGGACAGCCTTTGGCTATTCTTGAAGCTATGAAGATTATGAATGAACTTGAAGCAGAGTTCGATTGTAAGATCCTTAAGATTCTTGTAGATGATGGTAAGCCTGTTGAATATGACATGCCGTTATTCGTAGTAGAGAAAATGTAATATGGCTGAGATCAAAAGAATCTTAGTTGCGAACCGTGGAGAGATCGCTCTTCGCGCTATTCGTACGATAAAAGAGATGGGTAAGGAAGCGGTTGCTGTTTACTCAAAGGCAGATAAGGGTGCACATTATTTGGAATTAGCCGATGCGGCTATCTGTATCGGTGACGGCCCTTCATCTTCTTCGTATCTCAATATCCCAGCAGTCATTGCAGCGGCAGAGGTCACACATTGTGATGCAATCTTCCCTGGATATGGGTTCTTGTCTGAGAATCAGCATTTTGTAGAGATCTGTACACACCATAAGATCAAGTTTATCGGGCCTACGGTTGAAGTTATGCAGTTAATGTCTGACAAGTCGAAAGCCAAAGATGTTATGATCGCAGCAGAAGTCCCTGTCGTTCCGGGATCAGATGGTGCAATTACAGATATCGAAGATGCAAAAAAGCGTGCCAAAGCGGTAGGCTATCCTGTAATCTTGAAAGCGGCTCAAGGCGGCGGTGGCCGTGGTATGCGCGTTGTTGAAGACGAATCATATCTTGAGAATGCGTTCTTGGCTGCAGAATCGGAAGCGATTACGGCGTTTGGTGATGGTACGATCTATATGGAGAAGTTCATCAAAGACCCGCGTCATATAGAGGTTCAGATCATGGCGGACTCTCATGGGAATGTTATCCATGTCGGTGAGCGCGATTGTTCGATGCAAAGACGTCATCAGAAACTGATAGAGGAGTCTCCAGCGGTAGTCCTGACGGATGAGGTACGTGAACGTTTATGGGCGGCTGCCGTACGTGCAACACAATACATCAAGTATGAGGGTGCCGGTACCTTTGAGTTCCTTTTGGATTCAAATCTTGATTTCTACTTTATGGAGATGAACACCCGTCTTCAAGTCGAACATACAGTGTCCGAGATGGTCTCAGGTATCGACCTTATCGAGATGATGATCCGTGTTGCCGAAGGTGAAAAACTTCCGGCACAGGAGGATATTACACTCTCGGGTCATGCTATAGAGTGCCGTATCACGGCAGAAGACCCGGTCAAGTTTCTTCCGTGTCCGGGTAAGATAGGTGACTGGATGCTTCCTGGTGGTAATGGGGTCCGCATTGACTCACATGCGCATGCAGGTTATATCGTTCCGACGATTTATGACTCTATGATCGGAAAGCTTATCATTTATGATACAAATCGTGAAAAGGCGATTGCAAAGATGCACCGTGCCTTGAGTGAGTTTAAAGTGACGGGGATCAAAACGACCATCGCCTTTCACAAGAAAATGATGGAGAATGAAGATTTTATCTCCAATAACTTTGATACAAAGTACCTTGAGCGCTATCAGGGATAAGGTGCGCTGCTAGTACCATCCTCAGAAGTCTTTATCATGGCTTCTGAATACAGACTTGCTTTTCTACTTCCTATACAATTAAGCCACTTTTATTTACAATCGTTACAGACATGATAATCTAGTACAATCTGGAGGTTTTGATATGCGTATACCATGGTGGGTTTTTGTATTGGGGACAGTGTGGTTCCTGGCTGCTTGTTCCGATACCGCGGGAGAAGCAGCCAGCTATCCAAAGTATTCCGGCGAGAGTGAACCTTACATCCTGAAAGAGGGGTGTACATTTACAATAGTGTTGGCGGAGGGAACCGCTTCGGTGAAATCAGAGGTGACCGGCGGGGCCGGATTGGTATCGGCGAGCGGTTCGGTCACTATGGGCACATATAGTATTGAAGTGTCAGAATGCGATGTGATCGGCAATCCTTCCCTTTTACCTGTGTATGAGAAGTAGGACCTTATGTCTGTGTGACAAAGATAAGGTCTACTCCTCCGGAAGTCTGAGGACTTTTATATCTGCATTGACACGCATACGTTGAAAATGGTCATTGAGTATATGTTCTCTGTTGGCTTCCATGATCTTGTTCTCTACTTGAGAGCGGATCAGTTCCAAAGGCGGTGTGTTAAGCTCATTTTTTCTTAGTACATAAAAGGCCATATGTCCGGATCCTCCCATCTGTGGGAGGATAGGGGTGAATTTTCCGTCTTCGGTCTGCACCAGGATACTGGCAAGACGCGGGTTGATCTTTGCTGTCTCGATTCTTGTGTTTTCAGTGTTTACACCGGGTACATTCATCATCGGATTGGAAAGTTTTTGTTGCAAGGCATTCTCATCAGCTGCGCTGTAAATGACAGCATCAATACTTTTTGGCATCTGATATTCACTCAGATGAAGTTGATAGTATTCTTGCACTTCTTCTTCTGTGGGTTCTTCCATCTGGGACATGGCAATGGCGTTGAAGAGTTTTTGTTTTAAAAGCTTTTCTCTGGTCTTTGCCTTTGTCTGTGATTCGGAAAGGTGACGTACCGAACTCATGGCCTCATATAATTGGGGGAGGGTCATGTTGTTCTGATCGGCCATTTTTTTGAGGTCATCGAGAACTTCTTGGTTTGTGACGGAGATATGACGTTTTTTGGCTTCGATCTGTTCAAGCTTTGTCCGTATCAGTAAATCAACGGTCTTTTTAACACTCAGTTTTGAAATCTCCTGTTCCTGTTTGATCTCATAGAGGGTGATCATCTCGTCATTTACTTGGACGGCGATACCGCCGACAATATTTGCTAAAAGTACTGTGGAAAGAAGGTAAAAAGTAATAAGTTGTCTCATAAATAGCCCATTGAAATAAAGTACAAAACTTTACCATCTTTTAACCAAGGATTGACTAAAATGCCAGCACTAAAAATCAGGAAAATATTATGATCGTAACACGTTTTGCACCAAGTCCGACAGGCTATCTTCATATCGGTGGATTAAGAACGGCACTGTTCTCATATCTATGGGCGAAGAAAAACGGAGGTAAGTTCGTACTTCGTATCGAAGATACAGACATGAACCGTAATAATGAAGAGGCAGCAAAAGCGATCGTCAATGCCTTCGAATGGGTCGGCCTGGCACATGATGGGGAGATCACATACCAGTCACAGAGATTGGATATATATAAAAAATATATCAATCAACTTCTTGAAGAAGGCAAGGCGTATAAATGTTATATGTCAAAAGAGGAGTTGGATGCATTGCGAGAACGTCAAACTGCCAATAAAGAGCGTCCGCGTTATGACAATTCTTATCGAGATTTCAGCGGTACTCCACCGGAAGGGGTAGACCCGGTCATCCGTATTAAAGCACCGGAAACAGGAACTATTGTCATTGATGACGGTATCAAAGGCCAGGTCGTTTTTCAAGCTGAGGATATTTTGGATGATTTTGTCATTGCCCGCGCTGATATGACACCTACCTATAATTTTGTCGTTGCGATCGATGATGCTTTGATGGGGATAAATGAGGTCGTACGTGGGGATGATCACCTTTCAAATACACCTAAACAGATGGTGGTTTATGAGGCCCTTGGATTTGATATTCCCAAGTTTTATCACGTTCCGATGATCCATAATGCAAATGGGAAGAAACTTTCCAAGCGTGATGGTGCAACAGATGTTATGGCATATAAAGAGATGGGATACACTCCGGAAGCCTTGTTAAACTTTTTGGTGCGCTTAGGATGGTCCCATGGTGATCAGGAGATCTTTTCAATGGAGGAGATGTTGGAACTTTTCGACCCATCGGATATCAATAAATCCGCATCGATCTATAATCCGGAAAAACTGGATTGGTTGAATGCCCATTATCTTAAAAATATGGATAATGCACATTTGGCAGATCTTTTATCGGCGTATGATATCGTCCTGACAAGTCATGATAAAAAAGAGATCTTACTTGATGCGGTCAAAGAGAGAGCCAAGACGCTTAAAGAGATGGCGGCCCTGATCAAAGAGATCTTGACGGCACCGATCGAATATGATGAGAAAGGGATGCAAAAAGGCTTTAAGGGGAATGCGGATGAAGTCTTAAAAACTTTTGCACAAAAGCTCGAATTGGCAACAGAATTACACCTTCCTACGGATTACCATCACATTATGGAAGAGACGATCACGCAGATGGAAGTGGGTTTTGGAAAGATCGGACAACCTTTGCGACTTGCACTTTTAGGTAAGCTTTCCGGACCTGGTCTGGATGAAGTGATGGCGATCATAGGAAAAGATGAGACACTTAATCGAATCGATGCCGTACTTGAGAAACAAAAAGAGCTGTAAAGTACATAATCAACACACTTCATAAGAGAAATTCCCTATTTCTCTTAAATAATTAAAATTAATAACCCTTTAAAATTTTTACTGTTACTCTATAGCTATACTTTGAAAGCATGGTGAGTGTTAATGAGTGATCTATTTGAATTTGCCGAAGAACGGGAAGATAAGCAACTCCCTTCTCAATCATGGAAAATCTTGGTCGTCGATGATGAAGCTTCTATTCATGATATCACGGCAAATGCGTTGAAGTCTGTTGTGATAGATGGACGTCGTCTGGAGATCATCAGTGCCATGAGTGCTGAGGAGGCGAAGCAACGACTAAAAGAACACGAGGGGATCGCCTTAGCCTTGGTGGATGTGATCATGGAGACGGCTACTGCAGGGCTGGATCTGATCAATTATATCCGCAATGAGCTAGATAATCATCTTATTCGTCTTGTCGTCCGTACGGGACAGCCGGATGAGGTACCTGAACGTGAGATTATCGATCAT
>JBFEXS010000045.1:0-16334 GCA_041562555.1 Sulfurimonadaceae bacterium | reverse complement strand
TAGATTTTTTTATGATATAATCCTCGGCGCAACTATTTTTCAGGATATTTTTTGTTACGCCTTTGGCTTTTATTACTACTGACATTACAACTGCTCAATGCTTCACTTACACTTACCAACGACACAATAAAACTGGATGATTTTAATTTATCATATTATTATGATAAAACAAACCGTATGACCATTGAAGACATCTCTCTGCTCTCCTTCGATAAACAGATCAACAGTCAATTTGCCTTCGGATATCTGGACGGAACGAGCTGGTTTAAGATCCAATTGACAAATCAGAGCGATAAAAATGACTTTCTACTCTATTTCACCGAGCCCTCTACGGAAGTACTCAATCTCTATACCTATGAAGAGGGTACATGGAAGGAAGAAAGACTTGGGTTTCTGACACCGGTTGACACACGTAATATTTACGATGCGAACCCTGTTTTTCAACTCCACCTCGCACGGGGTGAGACCAAGACCTATTATGTTAAGTTCTATGCTCAGTTTTCCCATGTCGGTGAGTTTCAGATCTATGACTTCAAATCATTTCTTACCCATGAAAAGATGATCATGACCAACCTGTACCTCTTCTATTTCGGTGCACTCTTGATGATTATTTTGTTGAACACCTTCTTATACATTCGCCTGGGGGAAGCCATCTATGCATCCTACGCAGCCTATGTAAGTTTTTTCTTCCTGTTTATTATCATCTTTGCTGGGTTCGACATCTATTTGGGTTTTGAGCAGTGGCATTACAGACTTCATTTTTCTGTCCCTCTGGTGATGCTGTTTCTGATTATGTTCTCTATCCAGTTTTTGGAGTTAAAAAGATATACACCCACATTGGAACGGATCCTGAAACTGCTTATATACATATACTTCATACTTGCGATCTTGATCTTTATCGATGTCTCCCCTTGGTATGAACTGATGAACCACGTCAGTACTTTGGCGTTTATCTTATTGCTCTATGCTGCGATCCACATGACGAGAAAAAAACACGCTGCAGCCAGATATTATCTTATTATCATGCTGCCAAACATTATATTTCTGGGCCTCATGGCAAATGTCTTTACAGGTCAGCTGGAGAATAATGATTTCAACCGCTACGGCTTTTTATTCACCTCCTTTTTCGAGATAAACTTTTTTGCACTTATTTTGGCAAATCGCTTTTACGAGACGAAAGAGCTTGCCAATCGGGATCCTTTAACAGGACTCTATAATCGACGCTATTTTACGGCCATTGCCCATGAATATTTTCAAAACTCTTTACGGTATGACCATCCCCTTACACTCTTTATGATCGATATTGATGACTTTAAGATTGTAAATGACACCTATGGACACGATGTCGGAGACGAGGTCATTATCAAGTTGGCAAAACTTTTAAAAGAGTCCGCGAGAGAAAGCGATGTTATCATCCGCTTTGGAGGAGAGGAGTTTGTCCTGCTTTTACCTGAGACCTCACGCCTGGAAGCGCAGACATTGGCACAGCGTATACTGCGTAAATTTGCCAACGAACCATTCTTAGTGGCACATAAAGAGCTTCAAATCACCATCAGTATAGGTCTATCGGAACTTGATCCGGAACATGACCGTCATATTGAAGATATGGTTAAAAAAGCAGATTTAGGACTTTATGAAGCTAAGAACAGCGGTAAGAACCAGGTACAGATCTTCGACCTCCCACTCAATTAGCAGGATCGTTGTCTTCGTATTGCGGCCAGGACAGGTTTAGCGTTCTGCAGTGCCTGAGAACGATGGGAAAGCCTTGATTTGATAGTATCATCCAACTCACCTAATGTCTTATCAAATCCCAAAGGGATAAAACACGGGTCATATCCAAAGCCACCTTCTCCCTTTGCCTGGGTGATCACATCACCGTACATCCATCCATGGGTTGTATACTCACCCTCTTTCGCCACTATGGCTATGGCTGCTGTATAATATGCTGCAGAAGACGCGACCCCCCGCTCTTTTACTGCCTCCATCAATTTATTCAGGTTATCCTTGTCACTTGCATTTTCTCCCGCGTATCGTGCGGAAAAGACACCCGGTTCTCCCCCCAGGACTTCAACACTGATCCCGCTGTCATCCGACAGTACGATGACCTCTTCATCTCCAAGTGCGTCAAAAACCGCGCGCGCTTTAATCAGAGCATTTCCTTTGAAGTCAGGCTTGTCTTCAATGATCTCAAAAGGCTCAATAAGATCGCTATAGGGGATGACTTCAAAATCACTATACATTTGTGTAATTTCCTTCACTTTCCCTCTGTTTCCCGTCGCCAAAACCAGTTTCATATCGATCATCCTTTTTCAATCATTACACTCAACCCACTTAAAATTTACGTACAAAATTTAAATAGAGGTTCACTTAAATAAAATTCACTATAATTGCGTAATTTTATCGTAAATATATAGAATGCCTTCTATTCATCCTCTTGAAATAGGCTGATATTTAAAGGAATTATCGATGTTTAAAAAGATTTGGCCACTCTCAGCGATCTTGGCATTACGCTTCTTAGGTCTGTTTTTAGTTCTACCTGTTCTCTCTGTTTATGCAATGGGCATGCAGGGTGCGACTGCGCTTCTTGTTGGTATCATCGTTGGTGGGTATGCCCTTACACAAGCGATCTTTCAAGTCCCATTTGGAAGTATCAGTGATAAGATCGGCCGAAAGCCCACGCTTGTTTTTGGTCTTCTCGTCTTTTTGGCGGGTTCGGTCTTAGCCGCTATGAGTGAATCGATCTGGATGTTGATGCTGGGACGTTTTCTGCAAGGAGCCGGAGCTATCGGGTCTGTCATCCCTGCGATGATTTCAGACCTTGTTCCGGAGGAATCACGGGGTAAGGCAATGGCCATGATGGGCGGATCGATCGCGCTGAGTTTTGCGCTTGCTATGGGACTTGGTCCTGTTCTCGGTTCTTCCTTTGGTGTCGCTTCTTTGTTCTGGATGACAGCGGCCTTTGCCCTTGTCGCTATCGTACTTGTTTTTGTCAAGGTACCGACGCCTCCGCGTATTCACCACATCTATCATGACAAGATCAAGACAAAAGACATCTTCAAGGACCCTAATCTTTTGGGCATGTTTATCATCAATGGGATGCAAAAAGGACTGATGACCATCTCCTTTGTCCTGATTCCGTTGATTATGACAGGAAGCCTTGAAGATGGCGGTTTTGCCTGGGAAAAATCCGAACTGTGGATGGTCTATCTTCCGGCTATGGTTTTTGGACTGATTGCTATGGGCCCGGCTGCTGTTTTTGGAGAGAAGCACAATAAAGCGAAACAGATCTTCCTGGTATCCATCGTTTTGTTTATCACATCCTTTCTGCTTATGGGGCTTAGTACGTCGGATACACTCTTCATTGTAGGTGTTGTCGCCTTTTTTATCGGCTTTAACATGATGGAACCCCTTGTACAGTCCTTGATCTCAAAATATGCCAAAGTCCACCAAAAGGGGACGGCTCTGGGTATTTCCAATACGGCTGCCTATCTCATGACTTTTATAGGCGGGACCTTTGCCGGGTTGATGCTTGACCATGCCGACCGTTCTCTTCTGGGACTGTCTCTCGCCGGCGTTGGGTTCCTCTGGTTGATCTGGACTGCTATGCGACTCTCGAATCCTATCCGTCACTCGCATCTGTATGCCCCTCAAGAGAGTGTAGACATCGCCAAACTTGAAGCACTTGAACATGAAGCGATCGCAGAGTGGTATATCAATGAAACAGAACAACTCGTTGTTGTCAAATACAAAAAAGAAGAGATCAGCGAAGAAGACCTACGAACTAAAATCATTCATTAAGTCTTTTCTTATCCTAAAGCAAATATCATAAAGATATCTTATATGATGTTTACTTAGGAATCCACATGCGTTCTAGCCGCCTTGTCAGTTTTTTACTTATGTTTGTTGTCTATGTGGCAACAATGTATCTGTATCTTGATCAGACCCATTCTATCATCATCGACGAAACTGAAAAGAACATCGAAAACACCCTTTTATCACAACGCGCCTTGGGCACGGTGGTGAGTCACATCCAAAAACCGGAAATCTATAAATTAAAAATCGACGGTGTTCTGGATAAGGACTACTTTTCACCTGCACTGCTCTCAAGCTCGTATATCACGATCAAACTCAATGAGTATGCCAATGTCGAACGTAAAAAACTTGGGATTGCCCCTATGCTTTATAAATATGCTTCACCCAATCCTATGAACCCTGAAAATCTCGCTGATCATTTTGAATTAAACGTTTTTAAGAAATTTCAAACGACCCCGATTCGAAAGTACAAGGAGATCATTACAGAAAACGGCAAAAATTATCTCTATTATGCCATCGCAGGCAAGATTATGGAAAAACAGTGCTTAGCCTGTCATGGAGATCCGGAAAATGCCCCTAAGTCTCTTGTAAAAATCTACGGCAGCGACAATGGATTTGGATACAAAACAGGACAGCTCTCCTCGATAATATCTATAAGAGCTCCCCTTGAAGGTATCTATGAAGAGAATGACAGACAGTTCTATGCTGTTGCCGGACTTATATTTTTGATCTTTGTCACCCTCTTTTTTGCTGCTGAGCTTTTCAAGACACGTTTAGAGAAAAAAGAGCAGGCCATCGAAGAGGAACGTATCAAAAGTGAAGCCCGCAAACAACACACACGAGCATTGGAAAGCTCCCTTGAAAACTTATATGAACATGTGATCTCCTCACAGTTTGACATGAAGGGAAAAATCATATCCGTCAGTGATGCTCTCTTACGTCTATGCGGTTACAGCAGAGAAGAACTGATCGGTCAGAGCTTCTGCTTTTTCAAACATCCGGACACACCTGAGACCCTTTTTCAAGATATATGGAAAGCACTGGCCGATGGAGGCCGATGGAAAGGCGAAGTAAAGAACATCTCAAAGACAGGCGAAGTCTTTTGGGTCGAGGTGGATATCACCCCGATGAAAGATGAACATAATATCACCTTTGCTTTCGAATCTGTCATGCGTGTCATAACAGAGAAAAAAGCCCTTCTTGAAGACATCAACATCGATCCCCTGACCTCTTTGCTCAACCGAAGAAGCTTCGAAAAACGTTTTGAAGTTGAAAAAAACCGTGCAAAAAGGGACCAGAAGTATTTTGCACTCCTGATGATCGACATTGATTTTTTCAAACAATATAACGATCACTACGGACATGTCAAGGGAGATGATGTACTGCAGAAAGTGTCCCGTAACCTTGAGCGAAGTTTTCGACGTTCATCAGACCTGATCTTCCGTTTGGGAGGGGAAGAGTTTGCCGTTCTTACATCCGAAAAGTCTATCGGACAACTCATAGACTCTGCCCAAAATGCGTGTAGCAAACTCCAAAAAGAGTGCATCCAACACCTATATAGTGATATCTGTCCATGTCTGACTATCTCAATCGGTATGGCTATACTTCCTCAGGATTCGACCTTGGGCCTTGAAGAGGTCTATGAGAAAAGTGATGAAGCACTCTATAAAGCAAAAGAGAACGGACGCAATCAGGTCCAGGTAGTGGAATTGTAAACGCCTATAGCGCCAGTAAGTTGATCACACTGACCTTCTCACCCTTTTTAAGTGAGCCGCTCTGTTCATCCGTCACGACAAGGGCACAACTTCCCAGCATATTCGTTAATATGGCGGAAGAACCGACTTTTTTTCCTTCAAAATCCACCTCATATCTTCCATCCTTAAAATGAAGATTGCATGGAGTAAATTCCGTCTTTTTCGCACGTTTATTGAAGTCCTGCATCAATGTCGCTTCAACCTGAGGCAAGGAGGCATCCAAACTCATCATACGTCGTATCACAGGTATCACGTACAACATAAAGGTGACTGTAGAGGAATAGGCAAACCCAGGAAGCGCAATAATAAACTTATTATCCTTTTTTGCAAGCATGACATGCTGTCCCGGTTTTATACGCACACCTTTGTAGATCACTTCCGCGCCAAGTGCCGGAATAATGTCCTTGACAAAATCGTAATCTCCCACACTCACACCGCCGGTGGTAACAACGATATCCGCGCTCGAAAGTGCATTCTCAAAAGCCTCTGTGATCGATGCTCTGTCATCTTTGACAATGCCTAATTGGACTGCCGAACCACCAGCCTGCTGTGCCAGAGCTGCAAGCGTATAATTATTAGATGAACGAATTTGTGAAGCATGATGCGCACTCTCTCCCAGATCTAAGATCTCAGACCCGGTCGAAAGTACCGCGACACGCGGTTGAATAAAAACAGCTGCCATGACGACATTTAGAGAAGCCATCACACCGATTTCTGCATACCCCAGCTTGGTGCCTTTTTTTATCAGCACCTCCCCCTCTTTAAAGCTTTCCCCCACAGGACGGACAGCAAAGCCTTCCGGCACTCTTTCATTGATGATTATCTTGCCTTCCGTAAAAGTGACATTCTCAATCGGTGTCAACGTGTCTGCACCCTCTGGCATGAGTGAGCCTGTGAATGTCTTGATACACACCCCCGAACTCACGACTCCGATCTCTTCTGCCCCCGCCGGATTATCCGCACTTAAAACAGCTATTTCACCCAGATCCTGGTCCTTTGCGAGGATCGCGTATCCGTCCATCGCAGACGTCGGATACATCGGTGAGTTCTCCTGTGCAATAATATCCTCAGCCAAAATTCGTCCAAGTGCGTTTGAAAGGAATACTCTTTCTACCGCAGTGGTATTGATCTGTACATCTGCAAGCTGCTGAACCGATTCATTATAGGAGATCATATGAGCTATCCTTTTAATCTTGATTAGATATGTTTAAAAGTCCACTGCCCTTTATCTGGGTTGAACGTTCTTTGGCATAAATGCGTTTGCCATCTTTTAAATCGTATTTCCATATCGGGGCACTTGCTTTGAAGTCCTCGACAAACTCTTCAATCATCTCTAAAGCGACACGACGTTTTGGAGAGAAAACAGCCGCAATATACGAAGAAGTATGCAAAGGTACATCACCACGGGAGTGTGCCATCTTAAGGATAGCGCCCGATTGTTTTGCCTTTAACTGCCAGGCATCATACCAGGAGTTCAGTATAGGCTCATAGATATCGAAGCTGAGTCCGGTTATCCCATCCTCATCCCGAATCGTCCCGATAAACGGAATAAAAGCACCGTAATTACTGTTGGCCTCTTCCTTATACCATCGTGCCAAGGTCTCTTCAACAGGAACAGGTCCATCAAACAATTCTAACATCAGCCGCCACACACCGGAGGAAGCAGGGAGACTCTGTCTCCGCTTTTTAATGCTGTGTTTAGATCCATAACCATGGTATCATTCACTGCTACTGCACATGTATCAAGCCACGTTTTAAGTTCTGCATCCGCACTTAAATGTTTCGCGACATCATTCAGTGTCTCTGCTTCCAATGTGATTTTCTCTTTTTGTATCGGCCCTAAAAATTCAATAGTAATCATCGCTCTCTCCGTAGATTCAATTTTTGAGTTTAAATAGCGCGATTATAACGAAATCAACCTCAGAACAAAGTTAGCAGCCAGGTACGGCCTACTTCAACAGTATTGATTAAGGTAAATTATGTTTTTTTTAGTATAATTTCATTAAAAAAGAGTCCATTTTGTCCAAGCTACAAGAAGTCAAGACCGTTATTTTCGATAAAAACCTCAACCGGATCATACAGTCAGATCCTATTTTCGAGGCCCTGTTCCAAAACATCTTTACCCTTACAGCTCTGAATGCTTTTCTTGCACAAAATGCCATGCTGGACGAAGGGTTTTTACACAAACTCAAGATGAGCGGAAAAGAGTATCACCTATGTTATCAGATGAAAGATCTGGATGAGACATTTGAATTCCATTTTTTCCTTCTATCAGACGCATGGTTTGTCGTCAATCCTACCGGATGTTATGATCTATACGATCAGCTTACCGGACTGATGACAGAGAAGAACATCCTCTCGACTTTAAAGCAAGAGATCAAACGAACAATACGGGACAAGACTTCGACAACCGTACTTATCCTTGATATTAAGCATCTAAAAAACATTAACGAGATGTTTGGTTATCTCGCAGGTGATCACGTCCTTAAGGAAGTGGCACGTACCTTGAAGAACAATACCAGAGGATCCGATGCATTGGGACGTTTTAAAGGAGACAAGTTTCTTATCCTGCTCCATAAGACAGATCCCCACGGTACGATGCAATATGTCCGAAAGTTTCAAGAAGCACTCGATAAAACCAACTTTAGTTTTAATGATTTCAACTTTGAGATCGAACTGAGTTTCGGAGTGACCCAGACACATGATACAGACACGGTCAATGCTCTTCTTGACAGAGCCGGAAAAGCTCTGAGCAAAGCAAAAAAAAGCAAAACCTCCAATATTGAATATCTTTTGTAGTATAATCGCTGAACAAGCTTAATTTTCAAGGCGCAGCTATGTCAATGCTTCAAAAGGTTATTACCGTCGTTTTTGATAAGAACATGAATCTTCTTTTACGTTCTGATCCTGTCTTCGAATATCTTTTTCCCAACCTGAAGACATTAACCGAATTTAAGCACTTTTTGGATCAAAACAGTTTTCACGACGAGAAATTTTTAGCCCGACTCAATGTTGAAGGAAGAGAACATCACATCTGCTATAAGGGTTTTGATCTGGAAGAGACCTATAAGTTCGAATTTTTTCTTTTGGATGAGGAGTGGACGGTTATCAATCCTTCAGGACGCCACGATATCAAGGATAAACTGACCGGTGTACTAACACAAAAAAGCTTTATGACCATACTTGAGCATGAGATCTATCGAAGTAAAAGAAACAAAGAGGCCTACACCCTTGTACTCGTTGACATCTCCCATCTTAAGGACATCAACGAGGCCTTTGGATATTTAGCCGGTGATTCGGTCATAAAATCCATAGCAGACCTGCTTCAATCCACTTCAAGAGCCTCTGACACCTTGGGCCGGTACCAGGGGGATAAATTTCTTCTGCTCTTGAATAAGACGGACCTCAATGGTGCCATGCTCTATATGAAAAAGCTGTGTGCCAAAGTCGATAAGCTAAGCATGGATTTTAGTGAGGTACATCTTAAACTCCAGGTACGCTATGGTATCTCTGTCCAACGGGATGATGATACCATTGACACGCTTATGCAACGGGTGAGTGACAAACTCAAACAAGCCAAAATAGATGCTCCTGCTGAAATCATTGACTTTTAAGACTGCTCTTCACTCTTATCAATTATAATGCCGCATGATTTTTGGAAAAATTGAGTATTTGAACCTGTTGCCCTTTCATGTCTTTATGAAACGCTATACCAAAGGTTCTCAACAGCAGCAGTCATTACACTATAAACGCGGTGTCCCTTCGGCCATCAATGAAGCCTTCAGACGCCGTCGTGTAGATGCTGCCTTTATCTCAAGTATCGCATCACGCCGTTGTCATTGTCTGGACCTGGGCATCGCTGCAAAAAAAGAGGTCAAGTCTGTTCTGCTCATCCCGGGTAAGAAGAAACATGACAACGAATCCGCCACTTCCAATGTCCTTGCAAATGTCATGGGACTTGAAGGAGAGGTCCTTATTGGGGACAAAGCCCTCAAATATTACCTCGAACATCCCGAAGGTAACTTCATTGATCTGGCAGCCTACTGGTATCAAGAACATAAACTACCCTTTGTCTTTGCACGTCTGTGCTATCACGGGAATGCTAAACGATACAAGAAACTATCCCGATATTTCTTACGGAAACAATATAAAATCCCATCCTATATCCTGCAAAATGCCAGTGAAAGAAGCGGTATCGACAGAAATGACATCCTTGAGTATCTAAAGCTTATAGAATATAAACTCGATCCCCATGCCCGTCTCTCTTTAAAACGTTTTTTGCATCTCAGTGACACTCTGAATAAAACCCGATAGTTTTAACATCCAGCTAAGAATATCTGCTCTACAATAAGTCAATATACACGCTAATCATTTAGGAGTTCATATGCCGGAAACTTCCGCCTTAAATGCTGTCTGTTCACAGCTCATACACGCTGACGACCTCAAAATATCCCCTGAACTTTATGAACAAATTTTGCACGATGACATCGTCAGCAAGATATTTGTAAATAAACAAAACGTATCGATAAAGATATACGCTACCGAGGCCCTGCATCTGTCGTGTATGACACCTGTTTTACATGATTTCAGTTTTCGTATTATCGATGAAGTCACCTATGAGATCCCTCAAAAGAAGGGTTCTGTCTATGTCAACCGCTTCAATCTGGACATTCCGGACCTGAAAAAGTTTGAACATGCACGAGAGAACATTGAGCAGATCATCAGTCTCTCACTTCTTGGTAAGACCTTCGATCGGTGCCGTCTGTACTCCCTCGTCTATCTGGAGAACTTTTCACTTCGACATATCAAGTTAATGCGTGCGCTGATCGAATACCTCAATCAAGCGGTCCTGACATTCAATGATACGACTATCATCCATACTTTAAATCATCACCATACCATTACAAATCTCTTCCTTGACTACTTCCTGACAAAGTTTGATCCCAACATTAAACAGCGAGAAGCCAAACTCAAAGCAGTTTCCGAACAAATAGAAGAAAAGATCAAAGAAGTCCCAGATATCCTTGAGGACAAAATCCTAAAACTCACCTACACCCTTGTACAGTCACTCTTGAGGACCAACTATTTCTTGAATCAAGAGGGTATAGCACTGAAGATCCATACCGAGCTCTTTGCCGAACATCTTAAAGGCATCCAGCCAAAACTCGAGATCTTCGTGTATCATCCTGAATTCAGTGGTCTTCACCTGCGTATGAGCCGAATCAGCCGTGGAGGATTACGTTGGAGTGAGCGTCATGAAGATTACCGAACCGAGATCAAATCCCTGATGATCACCCAAGAGGGGAAAAACTCCATCATCGTACCAGATGGAGCCAAAGGCGGTTTCATCATCAAAAGAGACAAATCGCAGATATCCAAAGCCTATTTTGAACAGATCTATACGGAGTTTATCAACAACCTCTTGGATATGGTCGACAATGTCATCGACGGTAATGTCGTCAAACACCAGGACATCATCGCCTATGATGAAGATGACACCTATTTTGTTGTAGCTGCCGACAAGGGTACCGCCAGTATGAGCGATGTTGCAAACAAGATCTCCATCGAACGCAATTTTTGGTTAAAGGATGCCTTTGCTTCAGGCGGTTCCAACGGCTTCGGACATAAGGATTTGGGAATCACCGCCAAGGGTGCCATTATCTCTACCCAGCGTTTTTTCATCGAGAAAGGTATAGATTTTTATAAAGACCCTATTACTATCGTAGGTCTGGGTTCTATGAACGGTGATGTTTTTGGAAATGGGATGCTTGAGTCCAAGGCGTTCAAACTCCTTGCCGCCGTTTCACATAAAGAGGTCTTTATCGATCCTGATCCTATCCCGATGACTGCCTATGAAGAGCGAAAACGACTCTTTGTCGCAAAAGACGGTTCATGGTCGGCCTATAACAAAAGCCTTATCTCAAAAGGGGGAGGCGTCTTTTTACGCTCTGACAAGTCTATCGAACTTTCCGATGAGATCAAAAAGATGATCGGGACCACCAAAAGTACCCTAAGCGGTGAAGAACTTGCCAAAAGACTCCTATGCATGAAGGTCGACATGCTCTTTAACGGAGGTGTTGGTACCTATGTCAAAAGTGCTGATGAGAGTAGTCTGGATATCGGTGACAAACAGAATGAAGCCGTTCGCGTCGACGCGAATGAATTAAAAGCCTACTGTGTCTGCGAAGGCGGGAACCTTGGTTTTACCCAAAGAGCACGTATAGACTACGCTCGTGCAGGAGGGCGTATCAACCTCGATGGTATCGACAACTCAGCCGGAGTGAATATCTCGGATCATGAAGTCAATCTAAAGATACTTCTCAATACGATTCAGGAAAAAGGCCTTCTTACCGAGGAAGAACGTAATACGACACTGACCAGTTTGACGGATCAGGTCGTAAATATGGTCTTATGGGACAACTATAACCAAAGTCTGGCACTCTCCAGAGACGAACGGCTTTCACGCATCTACATCAAGGACTTTACCGCTTCTTTGAAAATTCTCGAAGAGAACATCCCCGCCTTCAAACGCAAGGACTTTCAGATCCCAAAAGATGAAAATCTCAATGCAATGCTCAATGATGAACGTTCCATCGTTCGTCCTATCCTGGCGTCCATGCTCTCATACGCCAAGATATTTCTAAAGAACCTACTGTTGAATTCAAGCCTGATTGAAGAGAACTTTGCACTTGGTTATCTTTATAAATATTTTCCGAAATCCTTTGTCGGTATCTATGAACATGAGATTTCCAATCATCCTCTCAAACGGGAACTGATCGCTACCACCATCGCCGATAAGGTGATCAATTTCCAAGGGGTGAGTTTCATCAGCGATTACGACCGTATCGGAGATGAGAAGTTTATCAATAAAATAAAATCCTACCTTATCTGTAATCAGCTCTTTGAGACCAATAATATCCGTCATGAAATATTCAGACAAGACTTCAGTATGCCGAGTGATAAACAGTATGCCTTATTATCGGAGATGGAAAGAACGCTTATATTCTCTGTCAAATGGATGATCAAATACCTCAACAAAAATCAGATCGATGCAAATCATATCCTGGAGAACAGAGAGATCCTGTTTGAAATGCTTGACAAGATCAACAGTGATAAAAAACTTGAGATCATTCCGGGGAACGACAGCTTCAACAGCTTCTTCACACATATAGAATATTTACGGTTTGCCGTGGCAGCCATCAGTATCAAAGAGTCCACACAACATAGTTTTGATGACGTGGCGACCCTCTTTTATATGATCGTCAGCGAATTCAAGATCATAGACCTTCTCTCAGCACTGGATGACATTCCTATTGCCGTGGACAGCGACAGAGTGCTTAAACGGCAGATGCTTCAGTTCATCGACTTTATTGTCGTACACTACACCCATAAGATCCTCAGTTTTCAACGTGTCGACGAAAGTCCAGAAGATGCCTTCAGGTCCTTTGTATCCAATGAGAATGAGACCTTTGTAGGAACGAAAGAACAGTTGGCTGAATTTGAAAAATATGAGAGTAAAGACCTGAAAGAAATCACCATTACCGTCAATCAACTAATGGCTTCAGCGATATAAAGAGAAGAGCATCTTCCCCCTGGACTTCAAGGAAAATGCATCTATCCCCACTTAATGTTGTTGGGAATACCCCTCTTCGAACTTCTCATGGGTACGGGCGATCTCTGCACGGATGAGATTGACACGTGCTTTTTGTGATTCCAGCGGTTCCGGAAGTACACAATACTCTCCTTCCGTCAGTTCATCATTAAAAAGTGCTTCATCAAAGTTTTTACCAAGATACTCCACGATAATACGCAGGTCACGTTCGGCATTCCCTAGACATGATGTAGCTCCCGGCGAAGGCGTCATATTGAAAAGTATCCCTGTTCCCGGGTTGATGGACGCTTCCCCCAACATCAGTTTTTGCTCGTCCTTATTCAGTACCTGAGGACGTACCCCTCCAAAACCTGCGGCATATCTGAACTCGCTTTTTTTGAGCGAAGGTACAATCTTGCGCGCGTCTCTTAAAAAGAGATATTTATTTAATACCGGCACTTCAAAAAGAAAATTTCTAAAGATATAGTTTCGGATGTCCCTCTCTTTTAAGAGCTTCCATAGGGCACTGGCAATCTTCCCGTCAAAACGCAAGGTCTTCCAGAAGTCCATATAGGTCCCGCTTTTGTAACGTTCGAGTTTCGGTAACATCAAAGCCGTAGGACCAAAACGGGTGTTCCCATCTGCTAATACATCCGGATCGCCGTGCAAGGCAGCGAATGGCAATTTAGGGTTCTGGATCATATAGACCTTACCGTTTAGCATCTTCTCATTCGTCATGTAAAAACTTCCGGCAATCGGCAAACACCCCAAGTTGTGTCCGTATCCCATTTCATGGGCGATATACAGACTGTGCGCACCTGCGTCAACAACTACGTAATCAGCGGTATAGGTCTCACCTCCGCAATGAACGACATGCCTTTTATCACCGTCTTTTTCAATCTTGGTCACCGGTGAATTAAAAAAGACATCGACCCGCTTGCCCTCTTGTTTCTTTGCATTATCGATCAAGGAAGCGGCCATCTTGCCAAAATCAACCGTTGTCCACTCTCCCCTGGCCCCTACCCCGACGATAGTCTCCGGGCGCTCGTTACCCTCTTCATCAAATACGACACGGGGTTCAAGCTCCTTGAGTTTCTCCTTGTCCCAAACTTCCAAATAAGGGAACAGTTTGGAAAACTCCTCAAAACGGTGAAGCAGGAACTCGACCTCCTTCTCGCCTACCCCCAGTGCCATCTTCTGATGTGAGAAAATGATCTCATTTTGATAATGGTACTGTAAACAATACTTCTCGACCATCTTTGCCGTGCGCTTGGTAATCGCGGCCTTTTCAAGGGTATAGTTTGTCTCAATATCGCCAACGTGTATCGTCTGAGAATTCGAGGTACCTGAACTGTTAAGCGTGGCGACATCTTCATACTTCTCCACAATCCCTATAGACTGTATATCTGTATAACGCGCCAATTCATACGCAAGAGCAGCACCGGATATCCCTGCACCGACGATCAACACTTCATAATGGTTTTCTCTCATAACTCTCCTTTTGTTCTATATTCTTACTTTAGTAGATCCGGTGAAGGTTCGCCCAGATGAAACCCCTGTGCATAGGTGACTCCCATCTCTTTGACAACCTCCAGTACTTCTTGGGAATGTACAAATTCGGCGACTGTCCGTATATGCAGACGTTGTGAAAAGCCAACGATTGCCTCCGCGATGATTTTATGTTTTGGATTATTCACAATATCCTTGATAAACGCTCCATCGATCTTAATCACGGATATAGGAAGATTCATCAATTGACCAAAGTTCGAACACTCTGCACCAAAATCATCGACGATAATGGTACATCCCATGTCATGCAGCCTCATCAACCTGTCTCTTGCCAGTTCATTGTTCATGATGCTTTTCTCTTCTAAAATCTCTACGCCGATTTGCTGAGGGTCAGCATTGTATTTCTTAAACATCTCTTCAACGAACTCCATCAGGTCCGGCTCTTGAAGGTCCTGGTCTGTCATATTGACCGTGAACCTTCCGTCAAACTCCAGTGTCTTTTTGCAGGCATTCTCAAACATGACTTTGAAGATGGCATAAAGCTGGCCACTACTTTTTGCCGCTTCCAAAAACTCAAAAGGCGAGATGATCTTATCTTCATACATCATTCGGACCAAGCACTCATACTTCACCACTTCACCCGTCTCAATGGAGAAGATCGGCTGATAAAAACTCAACATTCTATTCTCATCCAAGGCATCTCGGACCCGTTTGACCCAAATCGAGTTTGTTTTGATCGTCTTGATGATCTTGATGTCGTCACTATACTTTTTCGCACGATTTCGGCCTAAGGTACGTGCTTCTTTCAGTGCGAATTCCGCTTTTTGGATCAGATTTCCCTCTTCATGCATCGCAAGACCAAGGGTAACGCTCAAGCGGTTCTCAACGCCATTGAGAAGAAATGTCATATCATTGATCTCTTTTTGTATCGAAAAGAGCCTGTCTTCGCTGATATTCTCACCGGTGCTGAGGATACCAAAAGTGTCTCCTTCAAGATGATATACCGTCATCTCATGCCCATACATATTTTGCAAAAAGCCGCCCATCTGCAATAAAAGGTCATCTCCTACGTTAAACCCCTGAGTTTCATTGACCATACTAAAGCTGTCTATATTGATTAAGACAAGATTTTTAGCCCCTATACTGTCCAGGGTCTCATTGAGTTTCTGTCGATTCGGAAGTTTTGTAAGCGGGTGAGTCGTCATCTGTTTATACACATCTTCATATTTGTTTTCCAACTCAAGCAGATGCGTATATTGACGTATGGCAGAACGTACGACCGTGTAAAACTTGTCTATCGAGAGTTCCGTCTTCTCTTTATAGTCAGTGATATCATAATGATCGATAATCTCACGTTCAGGTACCTCATCCGGCTGTCCCGTACGGACGACAAGACGAATAAGATGATTATCTAGCTCATTGCGGATATAATTGATCAGATCCAGCCCTGCGGTAGCCGTCTCCATGATCACATCAACCAAGGCTAAGGCGATTCCCTCGTGTTCTTTTAGTCGTTGCTTCGCCTCTTCAGCGCTCATGGCACTGATGATCTCCAGACGACGTCCATCTATCACAACAGACTTCAACACATTTGCCGTGATATCATGAATAGAAGCTTCATCATCGACGACCAAGATTTTCCATGATTGAGAAGGGAGTTGCTTATC
>JBFEXS010000044.1:0-16587 GCA_041562555.1 Sulfurimonadaceae bacterium | reverse complement strand
TTATTGATATCTTTACCCAAAGGAATCTTATGGGAGTAAATGAACATCAAAAGTCAATTAGTGTTAATGGTGTAGGGATCTCCTGGAACACGCAGACGGTCGATCTGCGTTTTTTCGGTATCCCATCTACACTTTTTTGGAACAACCCTTCTTTACTGCATCTTTTACAACCCTTGGAACAAGAGTTGGGCAGAGAGCTTTTCAATCTACTTGTAGCACATTCATCGAGCTTGGGGACAGAAGAGGACTATCATGCGATGGTAACCCAGTTTTCGGATAATTTTGAAGAGGGGTTTTTACTTTGGGGAAAAGCCGTAAGTGCTGCGGGATGGGGACTTTTTGAGTTGCCTTATATGGATGCTGAGACTACGAATGCAGAGGTGATTGTGCGAAATCCCTGGGAGCTCTCCATGCAAAAAGAGTTACCGGATGAAGAACGTTGGGGCTGTCCTTTCTTACAAGGGAAGATCATTGGCATATTTACGCATGCTTTTGGAAGACAGTGTTGGGCGGATCAAGAGTTGGTTTACGATATCCTAGAACCTTATGTCCGTTTTAGGATCTATGCTCATGATGACACTATCTACGATAAGTTACAAGAGCTGCGCAGGCAAAACAGACAGATCAAAGATTAGTCTGGATCAGTTAAAGAAAACAATACGAACGTGAGAACAGGTCTGTCTGTACCTGTGCGATACTCAATTTGAGAGTATGACTATAGAAAAGTGGGGATATGCACAGTTTTAACACCCAGGAACATCAAGCTGTAAAAAGTAAAGACGGCTCATATACGGCCTACTCAAAAACATTTAATGAGCACTACCATTCTACCAAAGACGGGGCTTTGCATGAGTCGATGTCCAAGCATGTTTTACCGGCACTTAAACATTGCCAGGACAAGGAAGAGATCACGATCCTAGATATATGCTTTGGTTTGGGTTTTAACACCCTGGCAACCCTATATGCTCTCAAGGGAAGTGACAAAAGAGTGAGGATATATTCTCCTGAGTTTGATGCGGATCTGGTCCGTTCTTTGACACATTTTACCTATCCTGAAGAGTTCCATGAATTAACCGAGGTGATACAATCACTATCACAAAAGCAGCATTACCGCACACAAAATATTGACATCAATATCTACTTGGGGGATGCCCGGGTCTTTGTCAGGGAGACAGACATTAAGTTTGATGTGGTGTATCAGGATGCATTCTCTCCCTCTGCTAACCCGATGTTGTGGACGCGTGAATATTTCGGCGATATCGCTGCCTTGATGAAAGAGGATGCAATTTTGACGACCTATTCGACGGCGTTGGCAACACGTATCGCCCTGTATAAGAATGGTTTAAAGGTCTTTTTACACAAGGGGGAAGGCTTCAGAAATGCCACACTCGCTTCAAAGTCGCCATTGCCTTATGAGAAGGTGGATGTAGAACATAAGATGCGTTGTAACCCTGATACAAAGGCCTTGCGTGATGAGAATTGATTTTCAAATATCTTTAAAAAACAGTACAATAGTTAAAAGCAGGAGGTTGAAACATGGGTAAGATTATCATTTCTATTGTGCTGTTTACCGTGGCGGTTTTGGCTGACGAAAACCTGTTTGAAGCTTTGCCTGAGAATGTGCAGGTAGATTCTGAGAAAGCGGCGTTAGGCCGATCGCTGTTTCACGACCCGTTACTTTCCAGGGATAAGAGTATCTCGTGTGCCACCTGTCATCCCTTAGTTAATTACGGTGTGGATAATCTTCAAAAGTCTTTTGGCGTAGACGGAGCAATGGGTAAGCGTAATACTCCGACGGTATGGAATGCGGTGTATAACTTTTCTCAGTTTTGGGATGGACGGGCCAAGGATCTGAAGGAACAGGCTCTTGAACCAATTGTCAATCCTATTGAGATGAATGAGAGCATGGAACGTGTCATTGAAAAACTTGGTAAAGAGAAGAAATATACCAGGTATTTTGGGCGTCTTTACGATGATGGCATAACAGCTGCAAATATCGCGGATGCCCTGGCTGAATTCGGGAAGAGTCTGGTCACACCAAATTCGAGATTCGATCGTTATTTGGAAGGGGATGAAAAGGCCCTGAACTCCGAGGAAAAAGAGGGTCTGAGACTTTTTAAGACAAAAGGGTGTGTAGCGTGCCATAATGGTATCAACATAGGTGGGACACTCTATCAGAAGATCGGTGTTTTTGGGAACCTTCCAAGTAATTCAGAAGACCTTGGTCGTTACAATGTGACAAAGAAGGAATTCGACAAATACTACTTCAAGGTACCAAGTCTTCGCAATGTGGAGAAGACAGCCCCTTATTTTCATGACGGTAGTGCAGCAACGCTTAAAGAAGCGGTGGAGATAATGGTAGATGTCCAGTTAGGGCGGATGCTGGAAGAGGATGAGATAGAAAAAATTCTTTTGTTCTTAAAAACATTGACGGGCGAAATCCATGAGTAGAGCAGAACAAAGAGTTTGTAAGAGAACGGGTGTCAATAAACTTTTACTACTTCTTTTATTTTTAGTCATTATGGAAGTCTTCTATATAATCAGCAACAAAAATGAGATGAACCGAGAGTATGGCTTGCTGCATGAGCTTAAAAATCTAAAGACCATACATCAAAAAATCGACGGGCTGTTTGAGAAGAATGTTAATCATCAGAGTTTTGATGCTATTACCGGGGATACCCGCGAGTTTACTAACGTTTTACTCCTGCTCAAAGAGCATGCTTTAGTCGATACGGATAATGGCCGTAAGGAGTTTGCTGCATTATATGAAAGACTTGATAGCAGTTTTAAAGAGTCTCAGACCTATATTGAACGTTATAAATCCTGGAACGGTTTGACTATCAACTCAACGCGTGTTCTTTATGATATGCACGGTCATATAAAGAAAAAGATACGACAAAAAGGTACAAGTAAAAAAGAGCATTTTTCTGAAGAAGTCCTGGATGAGATTGCATTGATGGTCGCGCTGATCAGTTATGATCGTCTGTCTGATAAAAGGTCCTTAATTGAACAGATTGAGATCTTAAAAAAAGAGTTTAAGGATGATAAACAATTATTAGGCTTAACCAGGGCTATGGAAAAACATGTCAATGTCCTTGTAGAAGGACAAGAGTTGATGGAGGCATTGCAAAAGGCACATAATGCTCTTTTGATTGGTACTACCATTGATCAGATGTATAAGTTATTACTCGAGGATTTCGAAGATAGAGATCAAGATAACCAGTTTAACTTTTATGTCATGAATTCGGTCATATTGTTATTATTGCTGTTATTGCTCTACAATAACTACAGAGAGAGTGCATTGCATGAGAAGGTCTGTTTACTTAATATTGATCTTCAGGAGAAGGTTATTGAACTCGAAAATGCCAATCGTGAAGTCAAAAAACTTATCAGTAAGTTTGACAGGCATGTTATTGCTTCGGAGACAGACAAAAAAGGGCTTATCATCTATGCCAGTACAGCGTTTTGTGAGATCTCGGGTTATACGCTGGAAGAGCTTATCGGAAAGCCCCATAATATAGTCCGTCATGTAGATATGCCAAAAGAAGTGTACAAGCAGATGTGGGAGACGATCCAGTCTGGCAAGGAGTGGTCAGGGGAGATCAAAAACCAACGAAAAGACGGTAGCGATTATTGGGTAGAGGTGTTTGTCACTCCGGAGTTTGACAGAAAGGGGAATATCGTCGGGTACAGTGCTATCCGTAATATCATTACTGCTAAAAAAGAGCTGGAAGAACTGAGTCATTCACTTGAACAACAGGTCTATGAACGTACACGTGACCTCGAAGTGATGATGGAAAAGGTACAAAAACTATCGATCACAGATGAGCTTACTGGTCTTTACAACCGACGCTACTATGCACAGATCATTGAAAATGAAATCAAGCGTGCACAACGGAATCAGGTCTGTTTTGGATATTTTATCCTGGATATCGACAACTTTAAGCGCTACAATGACAATTATGGACATCAACAAGGTGATCAGGTATTAATGCAAGTCGCCAATAGGTTTACTTCGGTACTGGAAAGGCCTGATGACTTTGTATTCCGCATGGGGGGTGAAGAGTTCCTCGTCATATTTACCGGTGAGACAAAAAACAAGGTTATCGGATTCGCACAGAAGGTGATTGATTCCATTGCCGCTCTCAAAATAGAGCATAAATATAATGAGAACTATTACATCGTTACCGTCTCCGGAGGACTTGTTATCCATGAACCGGGTGAAGCGTCAATGAGTTCCAATGAGATGTATAAAGCTTCCGACGTACAACTCTATTTGGCTAAAGAAGCGGGACGAAACTGTTTGAAATACTGATATCAAACTGCCTCTAGTCAAGGTTACGATTCTCAGTACGGATCAGCCACGAAAAAAGTTCGGCGACTGCCTGGTAAAGTCTGGGCGGAATCTCTTCATGGACGTCCAGTTCCAACAAAGAATCTACGAGTGCTTTATTTTGAAAGACGGAGATGTCATGCTCTTTGGCCAGTTTTAAAATCTTTTGGGCAACCTCACCCCGGCCTTTGGCAAGAAGTTCGGGTGAGGCATTCTGATCACTGTCATATTTGAGTGCAGCAGCTTTAAGTCCTTGCTCAGAATGCCGCATATTAGTACCTAATAGAGGGCAGATATCTTGGAAACATCATCCCATGTGAGGGATTGTTTCTGCTCAGGATTAAAGAGATGATAAATATAACGGGCAAACATGTCCGTTTCAATATTTACCCTGTGTCCTATCTTATAGACGCCAAAGAGACTCTCTTTAAGAGTATGGGGAATAATAGTGAGTCGAAACCCTTCTGCAGTAACTTCGTTGATCGTAAGGCTTACCCCATCGACGGTAACAGAACCCTTGGGAACAAGAAAACGGCGTTGATCCTGAGGTATACTGAGATAGAAATCTATAGAGTTCCCATTGTCCCGGATCTGAGTGATCTCACCGATGCAATCGATATGTCCCTGTACAATATGCCCTTCAAACCGATCTCCCATAGCCATGGCGGGCTCCATATGTACCTTGCCTTTTAGATTGTCAGTGGCGATATGTGTTTGCGTTTCGGGGGAGAGTTCAACGGAAAAACCGTTGGGAAAAAGCCTGATCACCGTAAGACAGGCCCCATTGATAGCGATTGAGTCCCCTATCTTTGGAGTGTAATCCGCTTGCAGGGTGAGTTCATTGTTGGCGTAGCTTTGAACAGTTGCCATCTCGCGTATCAAACCTGTGAACATGACTTATCCCAAATGCTTTTTGATCAGTTTATCATAATTTGCTTGCAAGGAGGCAAAGCCCTCTTCGATGCTTGTTGTTTGATCGGCTGCATACATCAAAAGTGCTGCATTGAGTCGTGCATATCCAAGCATCTCCTCACTTGGGTTTTCAAGCTGATCAATCATCTCCTGCAGACTCATCTCTTTGTCGGAAGGAAATGGCTTGAGCCCGAAATATTCCGGATCGATCGGTAGAGAGTGGGAATGCCCGCCTTCAACGACAAGGATCTTGCTCTTCTTGAGGATCTCCGGTGTACCTTCACTCCCTTTGACGATTATGAGCCGTTTATATTTTGGACCGTAAAGCTCTTTATAAAGATCAAAGTAGGGAAGATGATGCATCCCGATCAGTGCATAATCACTATCGGCGACATTATGAAGCTTTTCAATGGTATTGAAAGCAGAGCGCAGCCCAAGGGAACGTCTTAAATCCGTAAGCTTGGAAAGCTCCGGGAAAAAGTTTGCTCTATCAAAATAGTTGATATTCGAAGGAAGTTTCATATTCTCATGGAAGTCTTTAGGATTAAATCCCAATTTGGAAGGCTGGGCTCTGTCTCCATGGATGACGAGGGGGATCTTTGGGATAAGTTTGGCAGCAAGCAGCATTACCGGTGCCGATTTGATTTTACCATCAAGGGGATATCCGATTTCAAGGCTTTTTTTAATGGGTGTTTGTTGAATACGCGCATGCATCGCATCGATAGCCCCAAGCAGTTCATCCAGGTCTTCACCCTGAACCCGCCAGCCCAGTAAAAAAGCTGCAGTCTGTTCGGGTATGGCAGTGCCGTCAAGCATCATTCCCATGGCTTCTTTCATCTCTTCTCTGCTGAGGTGGCGATTGCCTTTGGGACCGGTTCCTACTGCTTTAAGAAAATCATGAAAACGCATCAGAAGACGATCTTTCCATCGGCTTGAAGTTGTGCGATGATCTTTTGTGCCTTCTCGTGCCCTGAATAGGCTGCTTTACGACACCATTCCAGTGCCTTGTCCTGGTCTGCTTCACAACCATGCCCCTGATCATACATCTGTCCGAGATTATATTGGGCTGTAGGGACATTGGCCTCAGCCGCTCTGGTAAAGAGATAGAAAGCTTTTTGATAATCCATAGGTACGCCATGCCCTTCTTTGTAAAGAACACCTAGATTATTGAAGGCTTCCATGTTCCCGCGTTTAGCTGCCTCCTCATACCAAAAAGCGGCCTCGGAAAAATTCTGAGTACAACCCAAACCTTTTTCAAACATCATTGCTGTCTCATATTGGGCTTGGGGGACCTCTTTTATCGCTGCTTGTAAAAAGTACTCATGGGCTTTAAACATATCATGGGCAACACCTTTTCCATGCATCATCAGTACGGCAATATTATACATGGCAAGAGGGTGTTCCTGGTTGGCAGATTGCTGATACCAATGTGCCGCCTTATCAATATCTTCACGTGTACCCTGACCGTTTTGGAACATATAGCCAAGGCTTGCCTGAGCTGCTCCGTCACCCGCTTCAGCTAAAGTCGTATAGAGTTTAAAGGCTTTGTCAAAGTCTCCTGAATTGTATGCGTTATGGGCTTCTTGTATCATTGTAATATCTTCATAATTGATTTAGTTCCGCAAGTATAATAAAGTCTAGGTTATAGAATTATTTATTTGCAAGAGTAATTGTGAAACAGGCACCTGCAGAGGTGTTTTTAACTTCGATCTTTCCATCACAGTGCTGTTCGAGAATATTCTTGCTCATGTAGAGCCCGAGCCCATGACCATTTCTCTTTTCTTTGGTCGAAAAGTACGGCTCGAAAATACGCTCCAGGTCTTCTTCATTGATTCCACCTGCATTGTCGGCAATATAGATCTTGATAGCATCATCAAGAAAGGAGAAGGAGATATTTATGTTTGGATCTTCAATCTCTTGCCCTATAAAGGCTTCTTCAGAATTTTTTAATAGGTTAAGGATAACCTGATACAAGGCAGTGGATACAAAGTGCTTCCGGTCATCTGTTGCACAGTCAAGATGAATCTGGATCGTGTCATTATTGAAAGAAGCATTGATAATAGATACCGCCTTGTCCAAGAGTTCACACAGGGGCACTTTCTTGTCGGTTTCACTCGGTTTATAGACAGCTCTAAACTCATCAATGGTATGTGAAAGCTCATCGGTATATTTTTCAATACTGTCGACCTGTTTGTCAAACTCTTCTGTGTTGAGTTCTCCCAAAGCAAGAGAAAACTTCAGTTGGGAGGTAACAGCAGATATGCGTGATAATGGCTGACGCCATTGGTGGGCAAGCATATTCAAGAGTTCACCCATCTGTACGGTACGATCTTGTAACATAAGGGCTTTTTGCTGCTCTTCCTGGGCGATTAACGCGCGTTCGATGCGTTCTTCGAGTTCGGCATTAAGTTTAGCGAGTTCATTGATCTGATCATATTGGGCGATGGCTGTTCGAATCGTACTAAAAAGACGTTCAATGGTGAGCTCTGTTTTTGATTTGAAATCATTGATATCATAATCATCTATGATCTCACGCTCAGGTGTCTCTCCCGGCTGACCTGTCCGGATAATGATACGAGTAAGGTTGTCATTGAGTTGTTTGCGGATAAAGTTCGCAACTTCAAGACCTGCATCGGATGTCTCCATGCCAATGTCAAGTAATACAATGGCAAACTTTGGATTGGTTTTGAGTTCATTGATCGCTTCTTCAGCGCTGAAGGCTGACTCAAAAGAGATGGTTTTGTCCTTAAACTTAAGATCTTTAAGGGCTAATTTCGTGATCTCATGAATGTCTTTATCATCATCGACAATAAAGAGTTTCCATGCATCCTCTCTCGGTTTTGTTTCTGGTGTGTCATCATCTGCAAATAACATCATATCAGACATAATCGTATCGCCACCTGTTTCCTTGTAGTTATAATAATTCTATCTCATTAACATAAAGCTAGGCAAGTATAACAAAGTTAATTGCAAATCATCAGTTAATAAGATAAGAAACTCTTATGTAACAGAGCTGAATATACGCAGAAACTAGGCAAAGGCATATATTAAGGGTATAATTTCATTATTAAAATTTTCTCAACCTTTAAAATAGGTTCAGAAGGACTGCTAATGCAATATGATGTAATTGTTGTCGGTGGAGGACACGCCGGGATTGAAGCCGCTCTGTCTGCCGCACGTATGAATCAACGTACCCTCTTGATTTCAATGCTCGCTGAAAATGTTGGTGCTACCTCTTGTAACCCTGCCGTAGGTGGACTGGCTAAGGGACATCTGGTCAAAGAACTGGATGCCTTGGGAGGTCAGATGGGTTTGATCACCGATGAGGCAGGGATACAATTTCGTATACTCAATGCTGCCAAAGGACCTGCTGTCCGTGGAACACGGGCACAGATTGATATGGACCGCTATCGTGTCATTGCCCGTAATATCACCCTGAACACTCCGAATCTTGAATTGATCCAGGAAACGGTAGATGAGCTTATCATGGATGGGGATAGTGTCGTCGGTGTCAAGACGGAGTTCCTAAACGAGTTTATGGCTTCAAAGGTGATCTTGACTACGGGAACCTTTTTACAAGGGGTGATCCATATCGGTGAAACGACGCATGAAGCGGGACGGTTTGGTGAGTTTTCTGCAAAAAAACTGGGTCTGCAATTAAGGGAACTTGGATTGGATATAGGTCGTCTTAAGACGGGTACCTGCCCCCGTGTAGACAGTTCGAGCATTGATTACTCAGTCTTGGAAGAGCAACCGGGAGATGAACTTCCTGCACCTTTTTCCTTTAGAACCGACAGAGAAGCGTTTGTAAAAGAGAAGCAGCAGCTTCCATGTTTTATTGCGTATACCAATGAAAGAACGCATGAGATCATCGAATCGAATTTTCATAGGGCTCCTTTGTTTTCGGGTCAGATCGAAGGAGTAGGGCCGCGTTACTGTCCGAGTATTGAAGACAAGATCAACCGTTTTAGAGACAAAGACCGACATCATCTCTTTATCGAGCCTCAAACCTGGGAAAACACTGAGGTGTATGTCAATGGGATGTCAACCTCACTGCCACCGGATGTACAACGTGACATGATCCATTCGGTTAAGGGGCTGGAAAATGCCCGTATCGTACGTTATGGATATGCGATTGAGTATGATTATGTAAATCCTACCGATCTTACCCATTCGATGGAAACAAAAAAGATTAAAAACCTGTATCTCGCAGGTCAGATTAATGGCACGACAGGATATGAAGAGGCTGCAGCCCAAGGATTGATGGCAGGGATCAATGCTGCATTGGCAAATCAGGGGAATGAACCTTTTGTCCTGAGACGGGATGAAGCGTATATCGGTGTGATGATCGATGATCTGGTGACTAAAGGGACAAAAGAGCCGTATCGTATGTTCACCTCAAGAGCAGAATACAGACTCCTGCTTAGAGAAGAGTCCGCGGATCTTCGTTTGAGTCATTATGGACATGAGCTGGGCCTGATCAGTGATGAAGAGATGGCAGAAGTCGCATTGAAAAAGTCACAGATAGAAGCGGGTGTCAAATATTTGAACGAACAAGAGTGCAAGCCGAATAAAGAGTTCTTGGCCTTTTTAGAGTCCATGGACGAGATGCATATTACCGATAAGACCAAGGCAATCAATATCGCTGCGCGTAAAAGTTTTACCCTGGATAAGCTTCTTAAACTTGAGCCGCGTATTGCCGAGTACAGCGAGTATGTGCAAAATCAGATCCTGATCGAAGCAAAATATGCCCGTTACATCGAAAAACAGCTCAACGACATCAACAAGATGAAAAAACAGCTTAAGATGAAGATCCCTGAAGGCTTTGATTTTAAAATCGTCAAAGGCCTAAGCAATGAGATGATCGAGAAGTTTGAGAAGTTCAATCCACCGACGCTGCAGGCCGCTTCACAGATTTCAGGGGTTACTCCGGCCGCAATCGAGATATTACAGATTTATATTAAGATGGGGCAAAAAAGCGAATCAAAAACCTCCGAATAAAGGTTTTTAAAGAGGATGGATGGACAGGTCTAAAAGAACAGGTCCCCATTGACCCCAGGCCTCCATCCTATAATATACACGCGTAATCCGAGAAATGTGTAAATGCTACAAAAATAGTGTATTTTTTTTAAAAATCACTGACTTAACTCTTATTTAAATCATAAATCAGTATTATAAGCAGGTTATATTCATGAACAAGCCGATTATGTATGACAGATGCAGATACCTAGGTCATAAGATAGTTGGAATTTAAGTCATAAAAGTGAGAAATAATGGAAAAGTCAAGCAGACGCGGATTTATGGGCAAAGCATTCGGTGCTGTTGCTGGTATTGGGGCGGTTGGTTCTTTAGTAGCGATGAAAAGCTCATGGGATCCACTTCCAAGTGTAAAGGCAGCGGGTTTTACTGAGATCGATCTATCTCGAATCGAAGAGAACAAACTTGTTGTTGAAAAATGGCGTGGCAAACCGATCTTCGTTTTGAAAAAAACGGCAGAAATGGTTGCTGGTCAGAGTGCAGAAGAGCTGGCTCGTGATGTTATTGTTGATGGAAGTCACTATATGATCACGATCGGTCTGTGTACGCATCTGGGATGTATTCCTGCCTACAGAGATGCGAAGAAAGATTTTCAGTGTGCATGCCATGGTGGAGAGTTCAATGCTTCCGGTATTCAGACGAAGTCCCCACCTCCATCACCGCTTGTCATCCCTCCATTCAAAATAACGGGCAATATCGTTATGCTTGGTGAAGAGGGCCCAGAATATCAAAAAATGAAAGCTGACGGCGTCGTCGCTTAAGGAAGGGAAACAGATGGCAAAATTTACAAAAGCAACAAGTGTAAAAGACTGGTTGAATCAACGTCTTGCAATTGAAAAAGTCGAAAAAGTCATGGCTTCCGAATATTGGATCCCAAAAAACATAAACTTCCTATGGGCAATGGGGATGGTATTGGCAGTGACTTTTGGTCTACTTCTTATCTCCGGTATCTTTTTATTGATGTATTATCAGCCAAATATCGAGACTGCCTTTGACAGTGTAAACTACACGATCATGCAGGAGGTCGGTTTTGGTTGGTTGTGGAGACATATTCATGCGGTAGCGGCTTCAGTCGTCTTCTTGATCATTTATATCCATATGTTGACGGGTATCTACTACGGCTCATATAAGAAAGGTCGTGAGATGATCTGGATCTCAGGAATGCTTCTGTTCGTGACCTTCTCTGCAGAGGCGTTTTCGGGGTATATGCTTCCATGGGGTCAAATGTCTTACTGGGCAGGTATGGTAATTACCAACCTTTTCTCTGCAGGTTCGCTGGAGCTTAACGGTGTAGTTGAGTGGATCCGTGGTGATTATGTCCCTGGACAAGCTTTCTTGAACCGTTTCTTTATGCTGCACGTACTCTTACTTCCGTTGGCGATCATCGCGCTTATCGGTGTTCACTTTGCGGCACTTCGTATTCCTCATGTTAATAATCAGGATGGTGAAGAGATTGATTTTGAAGCTGAGTCAAAAAAATATCTGGACGGAGACAAAGCCGATTCAAAAGTGATTCGTTTTGCGAATGACTTTATGTCTAAGGATATGTTTGTTGTCTCGGTCTTCCTGATGTTCTTCTTTTACTTGACCTTCTGGCACTACGGTTTTGCGATGGATCCGATCAACTTTGATCCGGCAAACGGTCTTGTGACACCGGCACATATCTATCCGGAATGGTATTTCCTATGGTCATATGAAATCTTACGTCCGTTTGGTAAGGATGTAGGTCTGATCGCATTCGGTATCGCGCAGGTGATCTTCTTCGCATTGCCGTTTATGGACAGAAGCGAGAATGTCGCGCCGGCAAACCGAAGGGGCCCTTTTGCGATCTGGTTCTGGTTGATGGTAGTGGATTTGATTGTATTGACTGCTATGGGTAAACTTCCACCGGAGGGTGCTTGGAATACAATTGGTATGTATGCGGCTTATATGTTCTTTGTATTATGGATCGCATTGCCATTTATCACTAAATCTGAAAAAAAGCTGTAAGGGACAATAGATGAAAAAAGAACTAGTAATTTTAAGCGTCGTTGTTGCCTTTTCACTTCTGACGTATTTTTTGGTTGAGCCGTTTGCCCATGGGCAGATGCACAAGCATGTGGAGATCAAAGGCTTTGTATACAACGGTGAGTCAGATATTGCCGAGGTTGATACAAAAATCACTAAGATCAGAGAAGATATCAAAGCAGCAAAAGAGGTTGAAAAGCCCGATGCTGCCAAACTGGCAGCTCTGGATGAAGAGATGAAAGCCGCTGAGGCAAGACGTGACGCCAAAAAAGCCTTTTGGGCGGATGTAGAGCGTATTGCTAAACTTAATGGTGACCCTGTCGCCGGTGAAGCAGTGTATGATGCCGGCTGTACAGGTTGTCATATCGGTGGTGGTAGTGTATCCATGGGCGGTGTCGTTCCTCCGGATCTTGAGACTGCGGGTGCCCTGTATGACCGTAACTATCTGATCGGTCTGATCAAGGACCCTGCAATGGCATCGAATGTGGATCACAAGTTCTCCATCGTGCGCAGTCACCAGATGGACAGTGTTAAGTATATGGTGACAGAGGATCAGCAGATCGTAGATGTAATCGCGTATCTTCAGAAGATAGCACCACATACAGAAGAGATCACGCCAGCTGTGGCTTTTCAAGATGCCTGTGGACGTTGTCATGACGTACGTTATAAAAACTGGACACTGGTAGGTACAAAACCAAGCTTCAAAGATAAACGTGATGCCCTTGCATTCGATATCAAACACTTGGATGCACAAGAAGGTATCACAGGATACATGGGGAAACTTCCTCCGGATCTTTCTATGTATATCCGTTCACGCGGGGAACATTATATCTCTGCGTTTATCGAAGACCCTCAGCAACTTCTGCTTGGGACTTCTATGCCACGTGTCGGGGTGAATGCTGAAGCAGCTGAAAAAGTTGTAGCATATCTGGAAGAAGCGGGTGATCCTAAAAAAGAGGAACGCAACAGAGTGGGTATGTATGTCATGATCTATATGCTCTTCTTTATCATTGCAGCTTTCTTATGGAAAAAACAGATCTGGAAAGACCTGCATTAATCTCTCTTAACACCTTCGGGTGTTATTCTTTACATATTACTCTATTTAAACACTACCCAAAACATTCAACAAGACAATCCATATTACACTGATAAGTCCGGCCAAGGCAATACTTAAACTGCTCATAGCACCACAGAGTTTGTCAAGTTCATAAGCCTTGGCTGTCCCGATAGCGTGGGATGTCGTACCCAGGGCAACACCTTTGGCAATGGAACTTTTAATCCCGAGTATCCTGAAGACAAGGGGGGCGATGAGTGCGCCAAAGATACCGGTGATAACAATACTGATAACGGATAGACCGATAATGGCATCAAGCATATGTGAAGCTGAGATACCGATAGGTGTCGTCATCGATTTTGGCAAGAGGGATGAGATAAACAGTTGGGAAAGCCCAAGAAACTTGCCAAGGACAAAAACAGAAATCAGAGCTGATAGGGAACCAACGGTCGTACCTAAGAAGATGGCTGTTTTATGACGCATCAGTTCTTTTTTGTGTTCATAAAGGGGAACGGCAAGGACAACGGTGATCGGACCTAAAAAGAGATGAATAAGCTCACCCCCTTGTTTGTACGCTTCATAGGGTATATTAAGACTTTGCAGCAATGAAATGATCAAGATTATAGAAAAGAGCAAAGGGTTGATGAAGGAGAGATATCTCAATGTTTTGAGGTACCAAAACACGGATGCACAAACCAGGGTCAGAAAAACTCCAAAGAGAGGATTAAACAAAAGTTCAGACATCTTCAACCTTGCGGACAAAAAAGTCAACAAGCTTGGAAATAAGGGCAAGCATAAAGATAGTGGAGAGGGTTATGACAAGAACTACAGGCAGAAGTTCTGCTTTGATCAGGTCATAGGAGGTCATCACAGATACGCCGGCAGGAATGAAAAAGAGTGCCATATATTTTAAGAAGAAGTGTGAAACAGTATTGATATCTTCGAGTTTTACCAACTTGGACATGAGAGCAAAAAAGAGCAGGCCCATTCCTATAAGTGATCCGGGAAAACTAAAGGGCAGAAGATAGGAGATCCCTTCTCCCAAAAGATAGAAAAAGAGGATGATAGTAAACTGTCTGAGGATAAGCATGCGCTCTAGAGGATGATCTCTTTGAAGTCGCTTCGCGTGTTTGCAATCGGTTTGTTGGATGCTGCGCGTAAGGAATATACAAAGGAGATCTTGGCCCTGTCAGTCTCATTTTGATGGGCATAATGCAGTGTCTTTGCATGAAAGAGTACAATATCTCCCTTTTGCAGATTAAAATGTACCCGTGTAGAGATGAGTTCTTTATTTTGGGGAAGGTCATCCCTGAAGCTTGAACGTTCGTCAAACTGATCAAGGGTAAATTTCATCTTATGAGAGCCGGGAATAAACTCTAAAAGACCATTCTCCAAGAACTCATCTCCAAGACTCAGCCAGACGGAGAGAAGGTTGTCATTCTCATAATGCCAATAACGTATATCCTGATGCCAGGATGTCACAGAACTTTTTTGAGGTAATTTGGTCATAATGGAATTATGGTGTGCCAGTAAGAGTACGGGTTCATCCTCTAGCAATTGTTGCAATATTGGACGTATTTCAGGGTTTGTCATCCATTCTTGGAAGATCTGTTCTCTGTTGTAGACCTGTCGAAGACGGCGGACGGTCGTCGTGCCCTGATGATTGGTCTGTTGATACTCCTCTTCACTCTCTATCGGCTCAATCTTATGGGACAGATGCTCGTTTGCTTTCTCAAGGATGGCGTCACAAAGTGCGGGGTCGGCAAAGTGAGGTAACAATAAAAATCCGTTGGTCTGGAACTCGCGGATCTGTTCGGGTGTCAATCGCATATCAATACCCCTTTAGGCTTCGTTCAATATCACGTTTTTGATCTTTCGCTTTGAGATCGGCACGCTTGTCATGGAGCTGCTTACCTTTAGCAGTTGCAATCTGCGCTTTTACAAGGTTTTTATGGTTAAAGTAGAGGCTTAGACATACCATCGTCATCCCATCTCTGTCCACAGCCTTGGCAAATTTTGCAAGCTGTTTCTTATGCACGAGGAGTTTACGCACACGGCGCTCTTCATGTTTATAATAGGCATGGGTCGTATCGAGTACGCCGATGTGGGCATTCATAAGATAGAGTTCACCTTTGATAAAGCGAACATAGGACTCTTTGAGCTGTGCTTTTCCTGCCCGAAGTGCTTTGACTTCGCTTCCGAACAGTTCAATACCGGCTTCAAGTTTTTCCTCGATAGTATAGTTATGAAAGGCTTTTTTGTTAGTGGCTATTGTCTCGCCCATAATATTTTCCGTATTAAATTTATTCGTTTTAGGGTTTAAGTCTAAAGAAACTGCTTCCGCTTCCGGAGAAGAACCAGCCTTTTTGGTAGCTGTTTTTGAGTTCACTGTGCAGTTGTAGCGCCGGCTCAAACAGATCATTGGCTTCCGAGATACTGTAGGTCTGCAGTATCTCTAGTGAAGGCATGGTACTGAGTTTTCCATAGGTGTCATGATCCAGCTCTTTATAAAAGTGTTCTCTAAAGGTCTGATAGACCTTTGGCGTGGAGATCTTGATCTGGGGCGTGAATGTTTCAAGCTCCAGCGCTTTTTCATCGAATTTCTCAACGATCTCCCCGATTCCGGAGACATTGGCAGCGTCATAGTCATAGATGAAAAAGGGCACATCGGCACCGACTTTGGCTCCGATCTGTGCCAGTTCATGCAGACTCAAACCAAGGTCAAGGGTATTATTGCACATCTTCAAAAAAGTGGCTGCATCGGAACTTCCACCCCCTAATCCCGCAAAAGACGGGATATGTTTGTCGACCCGTATGGCATACCGTTCTATAAGGTTTGCCAGGGCATCCGAATGGGTTGCTGCGAGCAAAGCCTCATAAGCTTTATAGATGGTGTTTTGCTTGGTTTCGCAGTCAAAATCACCGATGATGACAAAGCCGGGTCTCTCCTTGGTCTCAAAACTGAGTTCATCATAAAGATGCGGCAGTTTCATAAAGCGTGAGAAGATCTCATGATAATTCCCACGCTTGCCTGTAATCTTTAAGAAGATATTGACTTTGGCATAGGCCTTGTATTTTTTCATTTATGTTTGAAACCACTCATAAAGTCCTGGAGACTTCCCAGCTGATCGGTTGTACCTGATGCCTGTTTGTTGACATCGGCAACTGCTTCTTTAAGCTCTTCACGTAAGATAGTAATATCCGAAGGTGCCTCGATGCCAAGTTTTACGGCACCTTTTTCAAT
>JBFEXS010000043.1:0-16651 GCA_041562555.1 Sulfurimonadaceae bacterium | reverse complement strand
GAAGGCCGACTAAACGATCCCTGGCTACGCGAGAACTTTATCATGCAGCTTTTTGCCTATGAGGACTTTGAACAATTCAAGGCGTCACAACCCGCCATCAAAGAACTTGTGCAATTCCATCAATCATATAAATTCATGCTGCAATCAAAAGATGAACGCAGTTACCGTCAGCTTGGCAATCTCGTCGGAAGTCATGACAAGGACAACTTTAGTGAGCTTTTCCATGCCTATGAAGAAGGATTTAAAACCGCCATAGCCCATAAGAGCAGTATTAAAAAAACTCGTAATGTACTTGAACATATGGCGGGGTTCATGAAAAAAGAGATGTCAGATATAGAAAAGCGTGCTTTACACGAACAGATCCATGATTATGCACACAAGATCATCCCTCTTATCACTCCGCTAAGCATGCTGTCCATGTTGGCACATAAATATGATGCCTCCTACATTCTTGGACAAAAGTTTTTGACTCCTTATCCAAAAAACCTGGCTTTACGCTCAGATATCCGAAGTGGGAAATGAAGCGCATCCTTTGGTTCAGACGTGATCTGCGCACAGATGACAATCCCCTACTATCCCTTGAGGGTGAGGTGCTGCCTATCTTTATCTTCGACACGAATATCCTTCAAAAGCTAGATGCAGATGACAGACGGATCTCTTTCATCTTTGCACAGGTCATCCGACTGAAAAAAGCTCTACAGTCAAAAGGGCTTGATCTAAAGTTATACCTGGCAGATCCGATCAAGGTGTTTAAACAACTGGCAACACTCGGTTTTGACGAAGTTGCCGCCAGCGGTGACTATGACAGTTATGCACGGCAAAGGGACCGAGAGGTCTCACATATACTTCCCTTCAATTACATGCATGATACCTATATTTTTGAACCAGATGGAGTCATGAAAAATGATCGCACCCCATATCTCATGTTTACTCCCTTTTACAACAAAGCAAAATCACTCTTTGGCAAAGAGCACCTAAAAACATCTCTTTCAGCACAACAGACACGTTTTGATACCGACTACACCCGGATATTCAAGGTAGACGATACCCAAGAAAACAGTTTTCCCATAGCCCTCGGTTCTTTGGGCTTTACATCCGTTGATATCCAGATCGGGGAACCACAAACACTGCTTGAGCATTTGAATCTCTCTCAATACCAAAAGAACAGAGAGTTCCCTATACTTGAAGGAACCTCTGGGCTGGGGGTTCATCTGCGTTTTGGCACCATTTCAATCCGAGAGGTATTGCGTTTCTTGGCACGGAAAAGAGAATCGGGTATTGATACCGAACCGTTTTTCAGACAATTGGTATTTCGGGATTTTTATGCTTATCTTCTCTACCATTTTCCGCGTATCGAGCATGAGAACTACAAATATCGCTTTAAAGGCGTAGCCAATGAGAGTACCTTCAATGCATTCTGCACAGCGAAGACGGGCGTGCCGATCATTGATGCCGGTATCAACCAGCTAGTGAAAACGGGATATATGCACAACAGGGTCCGTATGATCTGCGCATCATTTTTCACAAAAGACCTCATGCTCCCCTGGCAATGGGGTGAGAAGTTCTTTGCGCGCCACCTGCTCGACTATGATACCGCTTCAAACACGCTATCCTGGCAATGGAGTGCAGGAACAGGTATCGACCCTCAACCCTACTTTCGTATTTTCAACCCTTACCTACAAGCCAAGAAGTTTGATAAAGAAGCAAGTTACATCAAACATTGGATTCCGGCGCTAAGGGATATAGACCCCATGCTTTTACATGATGAACAGAAGCTGTTTAGCTATCACCTCAGCGATTATCCGCAGCCCCTTATCCGTCATAAAGAAGCTTCACAAAAGGCGTTGCAATATTTCAAAGAGACCTTGTCATGATGCTAAGACCGGTTCTTTTACTCTCACTACTCTGTTTGCCATCCTGGTCCAAAGAACAGCTTCAAAAGGGTCTACTTGAAAGGATCATTCAGCCAAAAGTCACGTTTGAATCTTCCTATTTGGCAGATGCAGACATCAAAGGGAGTGAGGGAAGTGTCGAAGTCCATAAAAACCGTTTACGCGTTAATAATGAGATAATCGGCCTAAGCTATACACACTGGGCATTTTCATGGGATGATCTGCATGCTCTTCCCTTTGGAGATCAACAAAGCAGCCCCATCACACAGATGCATGCCTTTAAGCTCAATGCCAACCTGCCTTTTTTCATCAATAAGAAATGGTTCCTTTTAACATCTGCTTCGATACGTTCCGCCTTTGAGAAGAACACCAAAGATTCCTATGGGGCTGGTCTGTTTTCATTTGCTTCATACAAAATCGATGATGACCATACTATCCAACTGGGTGCATTCGCTAACTATCACAAGGTATCCACACTTGCTTTGCCTGTCATTAGCTATAGTTATCGGGCACGCCAAAATGACGGACTTCAAGTTATTCTAGGGTTTCCACGAACCTATATTGCCTATCATGCCAATGAGTCAACACTTTTTAAACTTGGTATCATCTATTCCCAATCCGTTATTAAACTCAGTAACGAGAGTACAATCGAAAACTCCGGTTTCATCGAGGCCAAAGACTATATGGGCAACATAGGCGCTACCTACAGGTTCAACCAGCATCTCAAATGCGAAGCCAATATACTCTACAGTATTAGACGTGACTTTACGATCTTCGATTCCCTTGGCAAAGAGCATTCATCCTATTCGATCGAGCCGTCTATAGGTCTGAATGCCAAAATTGTCTGGCTCTTTTAGATGCATCACTCTTTGGTATTATTAATTGTAATATTTGGTTTTTAGTTATATACAAGTTGTTTACATGTAAGCTTAATGCAGAAAGAGCCAAAAAAGGTTTGTGTATATGGGAACCAACACCGAAGTACTCACCAATGCCATATTCGACAATGTCGATCACCTTCTCATTGCCACCAACACCGAAGGGGTCATCACAAAGTTCAATAAAGCTGCCGAAAATCTATTGGGCTACACAGCACAAGAGTTGATCGAGCGATTGACACCTGCAGTTTTTCATATCGAATCCGAAGTCATAAAAAGAGCCCGAGAATTTTCAGATGAGTTGGCTCAAGAGATCCAACCAGGGTTTAAAGTCTTCGTCGCCAAAACAGACTTGGGGTTACCCAATGAGCACGAATGGACATACGTCGCAAAAAACGGCAGACACATACCTGTACTTCTTTCGGTTACGGCCCTTAAGGACAATACAGGCAAAGTGACCGGTTACATCGGTGTCGCAAAAGATATCTCCGAAAGCAAACGTATTGCAGAGGATTTAAGTACCAGTAAAAACAGACTCAATGAAGCACAACGAATTGCCAATATCGGAAGCTGGTCGCTTGATCTTAGGAGCAACACCTTGCTATGGTCGGATCAGATATATACCATTTTTGAGATAGATCCACATACTTTTCAACCCTCTTACGAAGGATTTTTAAACAGCATCCACCCCGACGATGTTGAAAAGGTGAATGCGGCTTTCAACACCTCTTTGGAGAACAGGACTGCCTATAATATTGAACACCGCCTTTTAATGAAAGACGGACGTATCAAGTATGTCATCGAACGGGGGGAAACCCTCTATTCCGAAACAGGAAAGGCCGTACTGAGTCAGGGAACGGTACAGGACATCACTGAGCTTAAACTGATAGAACAGAGTCTCATACAAGAGAAGGAAAGAGCTGAGAATGCCAATCGTTCAAAAAGTCTGTTTTTGGCCAATATGAGTCATGAGATACGCACACCTCTAAACGGCATCATGGGGTTTATTGAACTTTTACAAAAAGGTGAAACAGATAAGAAAAAAAGAGAGTACCTCGATATAATCGAGAACGCTTCAAAATCTCTCCTTGTAGTGATCAACGACATTCTTGATCTTAGCAAAATCGAAGATGGTAGTATGAAAACAGAGTCTATCGATTTTGACCTGAGGCTCCATCTTCACCAACTAATAACCTTTTTCACATCGATCACAGATTCCAAGAACATTGCCTTACACTTTGATTATCCCGATGGACTTTCAGATTATGTTCATACTGATCCCTTACGTCTTAAACAGATACTCTCCAATCTTATCTCCAATGCCATCAAGTTCTCTCCGGAAAATTCAACAATATCCATTAGCCTGCATAGACAGGGTAAACTCTTGCATATGGCTGTAAAAGATCAGGGAATCGGCATATCGGAAGAAGCCCAGAAACGTATTTTCAATCCCTTTGAGCAGGCTGAGATATCTACAACAAGAAACTATGGCGGGACAGGCTTAGGACTCAGCATATCCAAAAAACTCATTGAACTTTTGGGAGGAGAAATCCATCTGAAGAGTGCTCTCGGACAAGGCAGTACCTTCTCTTTTTCAATACATGCACCGGAGGCAGGTGTCATACAAAAGGAAAATGAGGATGAATCCATCATCGAACTGCACGGACATGTTCTTGTCGCCGAAGACAACAAGACCAACCAACTTCTTATCTCTCTTCTCCTTGAGGACTTGAACCTTACCTATACACTTGTAGAAAATGGTCAGGAAGCATTCGATGCCTTTAAAACCTTCCCCGACTATGACCTGATCCTGATGGACATCAACATGCCGCATACAAACGGCATTGAAGCAACACAACTGATCCGAAAGTCCTCGTATCCCAACAACAGCATCCCTATCATTGCCTTAACGGCGAATGTGATGAAAGAAGACATTGAATCGTACATGCAAATGGGAATGAATGCACACCTTTCCAAACCCATTGAAAGTAAGGCTTTAAAACAGGTATTGGCACAGTACCTCTAAATTACCATTTGCGACACGTTTTTTAATGAAGTGACAAATAGAGCCTACCAAACAATCGGCTATTACGTCATCATAATCCAAAAGGATCATTAATGTTACGTTTGTTACTCATCTTATTATTACTGTTATCGGGAGGATGCAGCAAATCCTATCCTAACCTCAACACCGTCGACAATGTAGAGCTTCAAAAGTATCTCGGCACATGGTATGAGATAGCCAGATATGAACATGTATTTGAAAAAGGTTGTCGCGATGTGTCCGCCACATACTCCATGAAAGAAGACGGTGATATCAAAGTACTTAACCGATGTATGAAAGAAGACGGCACGCTCACAGAAGCAATCGGTGTTGCCTACCCGGTTGATGAAGACAACAGTAAACTAAAGGTCAGTTTTTTCAGACCGTTTTATGGGGACTACTGGATTCTTATGCTTGACACAGACTATAGCTATGCTGTTGTCGGTGAGCCTAGTAGAGAATATTTATGGATCCTATCGCGTACCCCAAAACTCAGCCACGAGGTACTTGATACCATTTTAACAAAGCTCCCTGCTTTTGGATATGCGACAGGTCCCCTTATCTGGACCCCTCAGGGAGATTAAATGTTTCAAAAAACAATACGCATGAAGTTTTGCACACAGATTGAATGTGATACTGCATCACTCTATGATTTCCATATAGATACAAACAATCTGCCTAAGATCACCCCACCATACTTAAAGGTCAAAATCACTTCATTCACACCACCTCTATATGAAGGAAGTGAGATAAGCCTTGATATCACCCGTTTTAAATTCTCACAGCCTTGGAGAATGAAAATAGCAAAACTCACACCTCATCAACTTGTCTGTGATAAAGCCATGCAAAGTCCCTTTGCCTCATTTATCCATTATCACAGATTCGAAGCCCTGAACGATACGACAAGCCTGCTCTGTGATGAACTGGAGTTTTCTCTTCCCATGTATCCATTCAGTCATCTTGTCCTACCCTTTATAAAACATGAGATGCGAAAGATGTTCACTTACAGACATCAGCATACTAAAACCATATTGGAGAAACAAAATGTTTAACACAACACCAAACCTAAATGAAAAATCCCATCCTCAACCCCGTGTTGCTGCCCTGCTGACATGTGGCAGCAATATCATGCCATTAGCTTGGCACATGCCAATATCAAAAGAGCCTTTCCGATATGCATTTGCCCTGCGAAGCGAAAACCATACCCATGAACTCCTGAATAAGTATAAAGAGTGTGCCCTGAACTTTTTGGATATCTCTTATCACAAAGCCTACCAGTTATGCGGTGAAGTACATGGCCAATATACCGATAAATTCAAACTAAGCGGGCTTCATAAGAAAAATGCCCTCACCATAAAAAGTGATCTTATTGAAGAGGCGTACCTTATTTATGAGTGTACCCTCACAGATAGACTTAATTACGGAGACCATGACCTTTTTATTGTAGATGTCAACCTTATTTTGAACAAGGAACAAAAGCGTATAAGACCGACCCTGTTCCTGGGAAAAGGTTATTATGACACACTCAAAGCTGAGCCTATACGCATTGAAAAGCAGCTAAGTCCTAACAACTGATTCAAATATCTATCAATCGACATAAATACGCTACCAAAAAGCTCCTATCTTCTATAGACTATATAGATAGAAGGAGGGAGATATGAACCGTTTCATTGATGAACTTCAGGTGAAACTGCTTGTCCTGCCTTTTGGCCTGGCACTGCTGCTGCTTTTGTATGTGTGGGACAAGGGCTAGAGAGCATAGACGTATACGATTCGAGATCTGTTTAAATTACGTTACAATAAACAGATGTCATCGATTTCACAAATGTCACCTGCAACTCAAAGGAGAGACTTCATGAAAGTAGCTTTTACCGGTGCACATGGTTTTGTCGGAACAGCGTTACAGCAAAGGTTTCAAGACCATGTCATCCTTGACCGACACGACGATATACCTGCACTTCTGGACAAGCTTAAAGATGTCGAAATTGTCATTAATCTTGCGGGTGCCCCCATTATCAAACGTTGGAACGACACCTATAAAAACACCTTGATCAACAGTCGCATAGAAACGACAAAGAAACTTGTACAAGCCATTGACCAAAGTGATGTCCAACATTTTATTTCAACCTCGGCTATCGGTATCTATCCAAACAACATTGCCTGTGATGAATCATCCACTCAAACAGCCGATGATTTTTTAGGATCGCTGACAATGGCCTGGGAACGCGAAGCACTGAAATGCAACAAGCCAACCGCCATCTTACGCTTTGGGATTGTCCTGGGGAAAAACGGTGGGGCTTTGGCACAGATGCTTCTCCCTTTCAGATTGGGACTAGGCGGTACAATAGGAGATGGTTCGATGATGACAAGCTGGATTCACATCAAAGACCTTGCAAACATCTACACTTTTATCATCGAAAATCGCCTGAAAGGTATCTATAATGCGACGGCACCTCATCCTGTGACAAACAAAACCTTTACAAAAGCACTGGGAAAGGCACTGAAACGTCCGACACTTTTACCGGTTCCCCTCTTCGCTCTACGGCTTATATATGCAGAGGCAGCTTCTGTATTGACCGATTCTAAAGAGGTCTATCCCAAGGCGCTGCAAGAAGCAGGGTTTCATTTTGAGTTTGAAAGGATCGATAAAGCCTTAGAGGATCTTATGGGATAAAAGCCAATTAATCGACATTTTTCACCTACCAAAGATATGATCCCTGTATTACCATTATAGATATAGTACAGGGAGGTAGATATGAAACGTGCGATCTTGCTTATGAATATGGGTGGACCTAGGAACCTAGACGAAGTCGAAGTGTTTCTGAGCAATATGTTTAATGACAAACACATCATAGGTGCCCCTCAACCGATTCGTACCATCATCTCTAAACTAATCACTTTCAAGCGCAAAGACGAGGCTAGGAACAACTATGCCCGTATCGGTGGAAAATCGCCTATTATCGGTTATACCAAGCAGTTTATCAAAGCCCTTGAGTCACAGGTTGACGCAACGGTACATATGGTGATGCGCTATACCCCGCCTTTTGCTAACGATGTGTTAGAGAAGCTAAAACACGTAGATGAGATCTATGCTATTCCCCTTTATCCGCATTATTCATCAACAACAACACTCTCAAGTCTCGAAGAGCTCAAACAAGGTATCAAACAGCACAATATCACTGCTGACGTAAAGACACTGGAACATTACTACAAGCATCCTGATTACATTCAGGCCATCGTTGAACGGATCAAGGAACAGCTTTTAGATGAGGACCCCGGCGAATATGAGCTTGTGTTCTCTGCCCATGGTCTGACCCAACGTCTCATTGATAAGGGAGACAGTTATCAACGTCATATAAAGTACAACCTTTTCTATGCCAGAAAAGCACTTGTAACTGCAGGTATTTATTTTCATAAGACCCACCTGGCCTATCAATCCAGAGTAGGACCCTTGGAATGGATCCGTCCTTACCTGGAAGACAAATTGGCAAGCCTGAAAAAGAAAAAGGTCATTATCTATCCTCTTTCCTTCACGATGGATAACTCCGAGACAGAATTTGAATTGGATATTGAGTATAAAGAGCTTGCTATGCAGCTTGGGTTTGATACCTATAAAGTGGCCAAAGCACCCAATGATCATCCCGCTTTTGTCAAGTGCATTTCTTCACTCTATGAAGGGATGAAGCAATGAAGGATTATGCTGTTGTAGGCTCCGGGATTGGAGGGTCCAGCATCGCTGCTTACCTTGCTGCAAAAGGACATGAGGTTGTCTTATTTGAGAAGGAGCCCTATTTAGGCGGCTGCAGCTCAACATTTTCTCATCAAGGCTATTACTACAACACCGGGGCTACAACCTTGGCAGGCTATCAGTCAGGGCATGTGGTCAAGGAGATGTTTGATGCTATTGGGTTTACCCCAAAACTGATACAGACCGATCCTTCCATCGTGGTTATACAAGAAGACAAGATCGTCCCAAGGTACAAAGACCTTGAACGCTTTTTATATGAGCTCAACATACATTATCCTCATCCGAGACATATGGAGTTTTGGACACTGGTACATACCATAGGCGAACGTTTTTACCGTATGCATGGACATTATTATGAGAACCGTTCGCAGCTGTCCAAAGTACTGTCACTTGTAAGCTATCTTCCACTTTTATGGAAGTTCAAAAGATACCTGTGTACCAATGCACACGACTTCATTCGCAGGTTTTATGGCTCCATCACACCTGAATACGAACGTTTCATCGAATCGCAGATTCTCATTGTCGCACAGGCTCCGTCACAAAAAATCAACTTTTTTACTGCGGCACTAAGCCTGGGGTACACATTTAATGAAACCCATTATACGATCGGAGGACTAGGAGCTGTCTTTGATGCTATGACCGCTAATATAAAGGATCTTCGTCTGAACACTACGGTCACCAAAATAGAGCGTAAACACGATCATTTTATTGTCCATACACGCGAAGAAAACGTAAGAGCAAAACGTCTTATACTCAATTCCACTATCTATGACAGCACTGAACTTTTTGATGACAAGCCGGTAAAGCAGTACTATGAACGCTACACACATCTGCAAAACCATCAAAGCTCTTTTATGCTCTATATGACGATCAAAAGTGAGCAGACCTTTGCACACCATTATCAGATCATTCAGGAACAGCCTCATCCCTTTACCCTCTCAAACGCGCTTTTTGTATCCTTTTCGGATATACAAGACGATATCATATCGCCCAAAGGTCACTACAGTATCACCGCATCTATTCATACAGACTGTCGGTTTTGGGATGATACACTAACCTATAAGCAGCAAAAAAAGCAGCTCGAACAGGAACTTTCTAAACTCATTTGTGTTACACTAGACATACAAGAGGATCAGGTTGTACACTGTTTTTCTGCGACACCAAAGACATTTAAACGCTACATCAAACGCTCGCAACTGGGAGGTAATCCAATCACTATGAAGAACTTTCTACCAAGACTTCCCGGAAATGACACGTCAATTACCGGTTTGTATCATGTTGGTGACAGTGTGTATGCTGCACAGGGATGGCCTGGGGTCATGCTTGGTGTTGCCAACCTAAGGAAGCTTCTGGATGTATGATATCGAACTGCGTATCAAAGCAAAAGACTGGCTCTATATCCTGCTGATCGGTATAATATTGGGCATGTTACTTTCCTCTTTGGGATATGCCCTCTTGGAAAAACCATGGACAGAGGGACTTTGGTACGGTCTACTCCTGGGGTTTTTAATTACACTTTTTTCCCTGACCTTTATCACTTTCATCAATCAGCGTATTCTTCCCCGTGTAAAAAAAGTCTATTGGCTCCCCATTGCCATACTGTTTTCATTTCTCTCCGGGTTTTTAGGCACGCTTTTAAGTACCTACACTGCGCAGGCACTCAAGATCGAGTTAATTGCGATGTTTCATACCCACACCCTTCAGATTTCAATTGCGATCGGGATATTAACCTATGTGGTCGGGGCGCTGCTGTATCGGTTTGTACGTATGCGTAATGAAAAGGAAGTCATCGATCAGCATTATCTCCAAAGCCGTTTGCGTTCCCTTGAGACACAACTCAATCCCCATTTTTTGTTCAATGCCCTCAACTCTATCGCCGAACTGATCCATCATGACCAAGGAAAGGCCGAAGAAGCCGTATTGAAAGTCTCTGCATTTTTACGCAATACCATGAAAGAAGAAGCGCTTGTCCCCCTCAAAGATGAACTGCGCAATGTCAGTGACTACATCGAATTAGAGAATATCCGTTTTTCTGATAGGATCAGATTAGAGATAGCCGACAATATCCCAAACTGGAAGGTTCCAAAGTTTTCGATTCAGCTTCTAGCAGAAAATGCCATCAAGCATGGATATACAAACCATCAGAACGAGCTTCTCATTACAATAGACTTTTTGCCCCGGGCCAAGATCGTTTCGGTTAAAAACAATGGGGCTGCGATGACGAGCAGTGACTTTGGTGTAGGTCTGAATAATCTCAATCAGCGGCTTGCACTGTTATCTTCAGGTTCTCTAGAGATAAAAGAGACAAGCCACCCGCAATTTTACATTCACTTAGGAAACACCCATGAACATACTGATCGTTGATGACGAAGAACTCGGGCTTGCCCGATTAAAACGGATGCTTAACACACTTGGATACACCCAGGTTGTTGAGGCAAGCTGTGCACAAGAGGCACTTGAAATAATTCAGGAAAAGAGCTTTGATCTCGCATTCTTGGATATCAATATGCCTCAAACCAGTGGCCTTGAGCTGGCCTATGAATTGCGCTACCACCAAGAAGATATGGCAATTGTCTTTCAAACGGCCTACAGCGAGCATGCCCTGGAAGCCTTCGATATAGGTGCTATCGCTTATCTCGTCAAACCCTTCAGCATTGATCAACTCAAACAGAGTATTGAACGTATTAAGACTCCAAACACTCAAGACGAGGAACTCCGCATCCTGAGCAAGAACGGGGATAACTATTATCTGCTTAAACCCCAGGAGATTTTTTATGTCAAGGCCGACTTATCCGAGGTTATCCTGCGGACGCTCAAAGGCTTCTCCTACTATGCCCAAAAGATTTCCGCCCTTGAAGAAAAGCTGCGAAATTATAATTTCATACGGGTACACCGTTCATACCTCGTCAATATTGATAAGATAAAAGAGATGGAGACCATAGAACAAAGTAAATTGCGGTTTATGTTTGAAGGTATTTCAGATGAAGTAGAATCAAGCAAAGACGGTGCCAAAGAGTTCAGAAACCGATTTTCATTTGAAAAACAGTAATAACAAACAAACTTAACACAGCCTGTACCGATGCGCAGCTCTGTACACACTGTACTCTTTACTTACGTATAACACTCCTGTTATGGATATTGGACACTCTTCTCATATTACACTTGATTGTGTATCGATTTAGGCAGGATGATTCTAAAACAGGTATCATCAATATCTTTTAAAAATTCGTATTCATACTGATAATGAACAATATCATCTGCAGTCGGATTTTCTTAATCGAGGTACTTGATGATACACTTTGAACATCTTTGGTAACTGAAAAGGTCGTGGAACGATTTCCTTCATGAATTTTCTATACATCTGAAAAACCTGAAAATTTCAACATACTTAAGCCTTAGATCAATAACTTTTCCTAATCCCAACACGTCTGCTATTAAAGAATTGTTACGTTAAAAACCTTGACTTTATCACTAACTGGAATCTAATCGTTTTAGTAGAGACGTGATAAAAGCCCCTATCAAAATGTCGACCTAGATACAGCTGTTCAGAGCTTTTGACAAGATTGAAGCAAAAGAGTTTGCATACATTCAATCATATGATCCAACCATGAAACCCTTTCAATCTACATCTTACTACTATCATTTCTCACTGCAATATGATATGCTATCTTCCATAAACAAAAGTACACAAGACTATAAACCTGAAGATATTAAGCCTATGCAATCCAAAAACAGAGTGTCCGATTATGCCAGTCATATCTCTGCCGTACAAGGTGGTGAGGCATACAGTGAAACCGTACGATTTAATAATAATGATTTTATCGTCACGATGGAAGACCCGAAACTCAAGGTTTTGACCGATGATTTACTGGAAGTTCTGAGTATACATGTAATGAGACTCAGTGAAGCCCTTGCTTTTGAGTTCACACAGTTTACAGGTCTGTCTGCACACTCCACGCTTCTTGACATTACAGCGCTTAAGATGAACGATATGGATGATTCCTTCCACTCCTATCAGTGTGCATCACAACTTGCTCCGCATAACGGGGTCGTACTCCTGTCGACACCCTCCCCGCTTCGACTGACCATGATAAGAAAACTTGCCGGTATCAAAGCACCTTTTTTTGAAGGTACCCTTGAAAGAAAAGGTACGATTCCAGGTTTTGATTATCCCGATACACCCGCTACCTTCTTGGACAATGCCATGCTGACACCTTACTACGCGACCATACTTCAGATGGTCTCACTCGCTTTTGATGATATCTTGCCCAATACTCCGTATCCAATATCACTTTTACAGGCAAAAGAGTATTTGAAACTTCAGCCTGAAAACCATCACATTAAGATCAGGTTTTCACTTATGTGTGATGAGGACTACCGTTTTAAAGATGGCAAGGAGATCATATCGCATGGCGCCAATATCGAGCTATTCATCGACGGTTCTATCATTCAAAGGCTTATGGGTGCAACACAACACAAAGAGATGCTGGAGACAGAGAACAAGGGGATAAATATCCATCGTATGCTCACGCTCTATCCGCTTACACCCTTACAGAAAACGGTAAAGGACACATCACCCTACACACTATTGCTTATGCTGATGCTCTTTGATGATGAGACAACAACACGACTTCTTTCAAAGATCACCTTCGATCATGTACTAGAATATGTTTTGAAACTTCTCTCAAAAAACAACGATGAGCATGGATTTGTCCTGTTGGATGAACAATCTTTTAATAGGCATGCACTAGAGATGCTTAGGGGAGCAATGGCGCGCTATGGTCTCGATCCCAAGCATCTGGAGACAATCCCCTATGACCAAAGCGTCCGGGTCGCCAATATTGCCCTGCACATTAACAGGAAAAAGTCTTAAACATGGGAAGGAGAAAACCGTGATCAAAAACATTTTTCTAATCTTGCTAACGATGTCTGACCTATTTTGTGCACCTGTTAAGACATCCTATATTGAATGGGGAGACAACCTCCATATCAAACTGGATGAAAAAGGTTTTCATACTGCTGAAGGGCTGCATGTTTTTGGCTCTTTCTCACTCAAAGATAAAGATTTTCGATCTATTGAGATCGCCAGGAGCATACACCATCCCCTTCATGCATATGCATTGGCCTATAGTCAATATACTGTTTACATTCTTGACCTTGAACACGAGAAGATGATCGGCTCTTTCAATCTTCCCGAGCGTGGAACGCCGCGCTTTATCAAAATTGAGCCCGACAACAATGGTCAAACAACTCTACGTACTGTATTTACCATACTGCCATCACCCGGAACACGCGGTAGGCCGGGACCTCCGATCCATCAGGTAATGATCTATGAAGACGGAAAGTTTCTCAATAATAAAAGAAAGTCTAAACCGCTGAAACCAGATATTGAAGAAGAACCTGCTGTCCCGTTTAATATTGTAAAGAAGCAGAGTATACAAAAGGCCAAATCATCTGAACAGGCACTTGAACAAACCTTCAGTGAACTGCACAGAATTATCAAAAAACAGTTCTCCGCTGAGGATGAAGAACACAACACACATATAGGCGAAATACTGAAAGCCATTGAAGATGAACAGCACATCTGGCATTACTACCGTGACAGTCACTGCCATAGTGAAGCAATATTGAATGTCTTTCCGGTAAACAGCGGACTATTTATACAGGAGTTTCATGACTGTCTTCATATAATGAATGTAAAACGATTGAAAGATATCCAGGAACGAATACATATGTACAACGATTAAATCGTGTTTAACAATCCTTAAAATCCCACTTGATACAATAGTCACAACCATTGATTACGATCAGTTATAAGGGTCACAAATGGTTCAGGCAAAACGGGATCAGGTATTAACAGATAACCTAAGTATGTTCTAAGGGGGTTTACATGTCTGCAGATGATTTAGGAATATCTATTGGCCTCATCATTGCAGTCGTAATAGAATTGCAAGCCTATAATGATGGCCACAATATTTTAGCAGCCATCGGCATCTTTGTCGTTTCTATCTACCTTATAGGGTTAATTGCGGCAGTTGTCATCGGAGGTATTGCCTCACTGTTTGAGAAGAAGTAGAAATAACATATGAACAAAAAAATCACTGTGAAAAGAATCCTGCAACTGCTGATTATACTGATTGTCATATTCCTGATAGTCACTATACTGCTGCCAATGAATCATAAACATGGTCTTCGTGATGATGCCAAGATGGCCTATGAGTTGAATGTGATACATGAGTTGCGTACCAATATCAAGCTCTTATCCATTGTCTGTAAAGATCAGAAAAGTATAGAAGACACTGAATTTGGGAATCATAATATGACCATCAATTGTGATGGACTTCCAAAAAAGATCAGTGTCATAAACCATGGCACGCTTAAACTGTCAAACAACGCCGATGGAAGCATTGAAAACCAATACCCCTTGGGTCTGTATATACCTGTTGAATCGTTTCAAGAACCTCGATTATGGAAAACAGAAGCACTTGAAAACGGCAAGGTAAAAATACTCGGACTTGCATCAAACAGCATAGAGAGTTATATCAATACCGACAGTCATTGGGTATATGACCCTGCCGACGGTAATGTCATCTTTTACCGCAATGGTGTCATCAGTAGATTTCTAGAGTGGGAATAAACTAACAAGAAGAGGTGTGTTGTTGATATGAGAATTACATACAACCAACCTTTAAAACAGATGGTTTCGATAACTGTATATAAGCATATATCTTAGTATTTTAAATGATCAGGATAGTCAGCTTGTTTGCCATTTACGTAATACAGTATCGTGCCATCTTCTGGATTATAAAGCCAATAACCATTTGTAAATTCTGAATAAGCCCCTACAATCTTTACTGTGCCATCTGAAAGTTCTTGGCTTGTTATCGAGCTCCCGGAAAGGTCTTCAAATAGACCAAGCTCATAGACCATTGCTCCATCTGACAGAGTATTGATGAGTTTAGATGAGCCATTTTTTTCTACCAGTTTCAACTTCTTCGGTATGTCTGTATTATTTGTTAATCGAAGCGAACCGTTTACATCTATTAAGCTTAATTGTTTTGGAAACCCACACGGTGCTGTAATATTAGTATCATATCCAGATACCTTTGATTGATAACAAGGTAGAATAATCGTTCTGTTATCTAAGACTACAAGGCTAAGGTCACGATTAGGCTCACGGTTTTGAGACAGCTCATAAATATGCTTTTTCAATGATGTAATAAGTGCTCTTTCCTTACTCATATTAAGCTCGATTCCTACTTTTTTCTGATCATGCCAAGGATTTATAACACCTAATATGATAAATGCAATTATAAATGCCAATAGATATTTCAATATTTTTTCCACAGATATCCTTTACATATACCCCACTAGTTTCATGAAAAATATTTTTAATAGTAGCGAATAAAAATTAAAACATTGTTGTTAAGAATACTTGTCTGATTTGGAAAAATCGAAGGCTTTGTAAAAGAGCACGTTTTGTTCTTGGCTGAAATCAGGAAAATTGAATTATGCAAGTCCCTAAAATAGGGGCTTTATAGAGTATGGCACAGCTATAAGCCGGCGTTAGCTGCATCCCCTAAGATAGGGAATTAAAACAAAACTGTAACAGTTTTACTATGTATGTTTATTTTTACTGCTACATTCCCGCTACAATTTCCTCTTACATTTTAAATAATCTCTACCATGTGACACTACCTGTCACCTCATCACATTACAATACAACATCAACTGTAAAAAGGATGTACATGGCAGGTTTTATTCAAGAAGATATCCCAAAGGTCACGCCTAATGTTCCAAATGATTTTCGTCATGCCTTATGTGTAGGCGAGACAGGATGTGGTAAGACCACCTCCTTTATCTTGCCAAATGTATTGAATCGTATACAAAAAGGACATGGACTCTTTATCATCGACTTTAAAGGAAACTTGCATTCACAGGTCAAAGCACTTGCCAATCAAGAGTCTCGACTGGAAGACGTGATTGAGATAGGTGTCCCATGGGGAAGCAGTATCAATATATTCAAGAATATCTCACGTTCCATGTTCATTAACGCACTCAATGAGATCAATGGGAAGGAAGGCGAACG
>JBFEXS010000042.1:0-16800 GCA_041562555.1 Sulfurimonadaceae bacterium | reverse complement strand
ATCAGCACCGGCACTGACTAAAAACTTCACAAGAGCAGAATTTTCATTATATGCGGCAACTTGAAGAGGTGTCTGACCGAACTCCTCATTTTTTGCATTAATATCTGCATTGTCTCGAAGAAGTTCTTTAACCTTCTCTAAATCACCATTTTCAGCCGCAACATGCAGCGGCGCAGAAAGCAGTGTCAATGGCAGAACTATAGATCCCAATATTGTTGTAATTTTCATTATTTCACCCTCTTTAAAATATTAAATTATATTATCATAGATTATAAAACGAACAGATAACCGAAAAGAAAAATTATAAAATATTATTATCTGTGTGTAAAAAGGAAATCTGACCCAAAGGTCAGATTTGAAGTTTTATAAATAATATGTGATCTCAGAAACCAATTACTCAATTTCTGCATCGATCACGTCATCGTCAGCTTTTTTTGCTTCAGATGGTGCACCTTCACCCTGCTCTTTAGCATATGCTTTTTCAGCCATCTTGTGAGAAGCTTCTGTTAATGTTTTAACTTTTTCTTCGATCTGCTCTTTTGTTGCAGAGTCATCTTTTAGGATCTCTTTAAGATCAGCGATTGCTGACTCAATTGCAGACTTCTCATCCGCTTCGATCTCATCACCCATCTCATTCATCGTCTTCTCAGTCTGAGCGACAAGTGCGTCTGCTTGATTTCTAAGATCTACCATCTCTTTACGTTTAGCATCTTCAGCCTTGTTTTTCTCAGCATCTTGAACCATTTTCTCGATCTCTTCTTCACTTAATCCTGATGAACCTGTGATCTTGATATCTTGAGACTTACCTGTTGCTTTATCTGCCGCTGTTACCGTAAGAACACCATTGGCATCGATATCAAAAGTAACCTCGATCTGAGGCACACCGCGAGGTGCAGACGGGATCCCGCTGAGTTCAAACAGACCAAGTGATTTGTTGTCTTTTGCAAACTCACGTTCACCTTGACCAACTGAGATAGACACTGCTGGCTGATTGTCTTCCGCAGTTGAGAAAACTTGGGATTTCTTAACCGGGATCGTCGTACCTTTCTCAATGATCTTCGTCATTACACCACCAAGAGTCTCAATACCAAGTGATAATGGTGTAACATCAAGAAGAAGAACGTCTTTGACGTCTCCACGCAATACCCCACCTTGAATTGCGGCACCCGCTGCGACTACTTCGTCAGGGTTCACACCTTTATTAAGGTTCTTACCTCCGAAGTAAGCAGATACTGCTTCCTGTGCTTTTGGTACACGCGTAGAACCACCGACCATAATGATCTCTTTGATATCATCTTTGTCAAGGTCTGCATCTTTCATAGCCACTTTGATATGATCAATTGTCTCATCTACCAACTTCTCGATCATACCCTCAAATTTTGCACGGGTAAGTTTCGTCACCAAGTGCTGTGGTCCAGCTTCTGTCATAGTAATGAACGGAAGGTTAATCTCCGTTTCTTGAGAAGATGAAAGTTCTTTCTTCGCATTTTCAGCAGAGTCTTTCAAACGTTGTAAGGCCATCTTGTCATTTTTAAGATCCACACCCTGAGAGTTTTTGAACTCTTCAGCCAGGAAGTCAACGATTTTGTTATCAAAATCGTCTCCACCCAAGAAGGCATTACCATCCGTTGAAAGTACTTCGAATGTTCCATCAGAGATTTCAAGGGTTGTAACATCAAATGTACCCCCTCCAAGGTCATATACCAATACTGTCTCTTCGTCTTTAGAATCAAGACCATACGCCAATGCTGATGCCGTTGGTTCATTGATGATACGTAACACGTTCAAGCCAGCGATTACACCTGCTTCTTGTGTCGCTTTACGCTGTGCATCATTAAAGTATGCAGGTACCGTAATAACTGCATCTGTAACCTCTGCACCGATATATGCCTCCGCATCTTCTTTCAATTTTGCAAGAATCTTTGCCGAGATCTCCTGTGGTGTATATACTGTACCGGCTACGTCAACAGCAGCCATACCATTTTTATCAACGATATTGTATGTTACTTTATCGTGTGCTTCTTTTGCTTTTTCCTCATCCATCATAAGACCCATGATACGCTTAACTGATGAAATCGTTTTGTCCGGGTTTGTGATTGCTTGACGTTTTGCAGGATCACCTACAAGAACTTCACCCTTGTCTGTAAATGCAACTACCGAAGGAGTAGTGTTCTTCCCCTCTTTATTAGGGATGATTTTTGCTTCACCACCTTCATAAACTGCTACACATGAATTTGTTGTTCCTAAATCTATACCAATAACTTTACTCATAATATATCCTTTGTATTTCTTTTAATTAATTTGCTATAACGACCATTGCATCTCGCAAGGTACGTTCTTTATATTTATAACCTTTTTGGAAGGTCGACACAATCTGACCAGATTCATGATCGGGACTGTCTACTTGCTGAACTGCATGGTGAACATTCGGATCAAAAGGCTCATCTTCACTTACTGGAGTAACTCCGTGTTTTTCTAAAGTGCTTAAAAATTGTTTCATTGTCAACTCAACCCCTTCACTTACTTTCTCAAGCAAGCTCGCCGGTTCAGCATCTGCATCCTTAGCCTTGATCGCACCTTCTAAAGAATCAAGAACAGGAATCAAGTCTTTTGCAAACTTCTCATTTGAATATTCCAACGCTTGATATTTCTCTTTTTCAAGACGCTTTTTAATATTCTCAAAATCAGCGTGGACTCTGTGATATCGATCTTCACTTGCAGCCAATGCTGCCTTTAAAGCCTCAACCTCATCTTCCTGATCAGGCTCTTCAGCCGTCTCGTTTTGCGCTTCAATCTCTTCATTTTCCAAAGTCTCTTCAACTTCAGAATTGTCTACGTGTTCATTCTCATTAGACATTAATGCGACTCCTTTTCATAATTTCTGAAGACATTATACACAATTGAGTCATATCATGTCAAGTATAATTGACATGATAAAATACAACTAAATTGATACAAATAGACTCAAGTTAAAGAAAAACGCCTTTTTTCAGGGCTTTTTCAGCTGTTTGACATCCGTTTCGCTTGGAAACAAAGTAAAGAAAAATGCAATCTATAGAAGATATTTGGCTCTATGTAGCCAAGTGTTTTGAAAATATTGTGGTTTATACTGTAGTAAATAGAAGGTTTATTTAGTGTCTCGGCACGAAGCAGTCAGCTTCGTACAAAGCTTGAAGTGTGGTTTTAGGTATTAGCCAAGATATAGATCTTAAAGTTTCCATACTCGTTTCGTAGGTCAAACTTGTGTTTTTTACAAAACTCTGCACGCATCTGTTCTAATAACCTGTTCGCTTCTTCCTCTGCTTCTTGCTTGGTAGCAAAACTCTGCATCTCCGATACACCGCGTTTAATAGCACAAGAACAACTGTTTTTTATCTCTACTGTAAACATCTATTTTCCTCCTTTAAAAATCAAAAATATCATCCATGTCATCACTACCCGACATATCATCATCTTCTGCACTTAAGATGGATATGATCGTCTGCGTGTTGGCTGTAATCGTATCATCCATAAAATCAACAGACGGTGCACCCTGGTAAAAGGTAAGATTCAACCAGGACTGCAGGTCTGATACAAAGGCCGAACTCAAGGTTGAAAGATCCGATGCTATCTCTTGAAAACGATTGGCATGACTTGAGATACTTTGACTCAGATCTATCAATGCCTGCCCGATCTTATAGGACTCGGTATAGATCAAAAGGCCCCGTCCAAGTTTATCCAGAAAATGAGCGATATCAGCAACTTCTGCAGGTTCAATCTCTGAGCGTCCCATCATTAACATAAGTGACGAAAGATCACCCAACACATCTTCCGTTTCAAGTAGATCTTCAGGATCCATATAATTGAAAACTCTATACTCATCCACATTCGTAGCAGCGATCTCTGTAGCGGGAACAACTGTTTCTGTCTCAGTCCCACTCTCTTCAAGTTCTTTTTCAAAGACCCCATTTGCTTCCGCTATCCCGCAGAAACCTTTCTCTTCTTCACTACTTATATTTTTAGCCAGTTTAAAACTTATCTTTTCACTGTTACGAATAAACTCGGTTACCTCGCTATTCTTTTGCATGATAGAATCAACTTTTTCCGTTCCTATCATTTCCAGTTTATTGATTGTGAAATAGAGCGATTCATCATCCGCTTCTACTATTATCCATGGAGTTGCAGACTTAACGATGGCATCTCCCAGAGCAAAGACAGCTCTAACAACATCACAAAGGTTATCAACCTTTAGTGATTCACTTCCTAACAGGTAATATTCCCAAAACTCTGAAAGTGCTTCCTCATTTTCAACATAAAAGATAATCTGTCTATGAAAAATGTCCTTCGTATAGAGATTAACCGACTTGGAGTTACTGGAATGTTTGGGAACATGACGCTGATTAAGTAATGCAAAGTAATTGTTCAATCGGGCACTTAGTTGCTCTGCATCGATGGGTTTAGGTACATAATCTTCCGCACCATTACGCAGGATCTCTTTCTGTCGTGCTTCATCATCCACGGCTGAGACAGCAATAATCATGACTTCTTTATTATTAGCACGGATCTGCTTGGTCGCTTCAATCCCATCCATCTCTGGCATCATGATATCCATGAAAATGAGATCGTACTCTTTATTTTTTGCAGCGTTTACCGCTTCCAAGCCATTAATCTTTTCATCTATCTCATAACTTGTACCATTCTCACTAGCATAATCTTCCAAGAGCAGACGTAAAACCATACGATTGTTCGTATTATCATCAACGATCAATATATTCATATTTCACAGCCTTTTTCATTCTTTATCATATATAAGAGTATCATAATTACAGAGTTAAAATATCTAAAAATAAGAATTTATTCTTCTACCCAATTCGATTGAGAAGTTCTTGACAAAATTCTTTATAATCTTTCATACCTTTGGTACGTTTATCCATAAGAACTATAGGCTCTCCAGATTCAAATTGCTGGGCCAATTTAATATCTGTTCCGATCGGTTTAAATAATTTTGCCTTACCAAAAGCAGATTGCACTTTTTGTATAGAGTCCTTATGTTCATTAATATGCGGATTATACATAACCGGTAACATTCCGACATGTTTTATTTCAGCACCCACTTCTGTTGACATCTGATAGACGGCCCGTACCATTTGCCCTACGGCTACAACGCCAAGATGATGTGGTACAAAAGGAATAACAACCACATCTGCCACTTCTAAAGAGTTCTTGAGCAATGAATCAAACGTTGGTGCTGTATCAATAATACAATAATCAAAAAAGTCAGCTATTTTCTCACGCTTGAACCGGGTTTTTAGTACACCCCTTAAATCTGAATACTCATACACATCAAACAGTGCATGAGCCGGAGCCAATGTCAAGTTATCCAAAACCGTCGGTACGAAATTCTCGCTCAGAGTACGACCGAAAAAAATCGAATGTGCACCACCCTCTTCCAGTGGGGCGGACCCGACACCGATTGAAGCATGTCCTTGTGTATCAAAATCAATAAGTAAAACGGAATGTTTTTTTGCCAATTCAGTGGCAAGATTGACAGCAGTGGTCGTCTTTGCCGAACCACCTTTTCTATTTGAGACTAAAATTGTTTTCATTTATTACTTTTGTTATTTACTCTTCCGAGTATTAAATTTTATCTAGAGCATGCAGTCTTTTGTGTCAAAACCTTCAATGACTTTTTGATATATTTTCTTCTCTTCAGAGAAATTGAATTGACAGGCATAGAGTTTTTTATATGCCAGTATCTGTTGAATTATCGCTAAATGCAAATCGTCGCAGTCACTCATATCAAAGGTTACCTCTTCCGGGGCTATCTCATTGAGTTTTTCACGTAAAGAGACCACTTCATCCTCATAGATCACAGCTTCAAAAGCAATTTTCGCTCCATCATATTTGACAGCCATCATGCACTCCTTTTATCTATAGAAATATTTGTTACAATCGTTATCAGGTTCCCCTCGTGTTCAAGAATAGATGCGATATCCATATACTCACCCATATTTTGTATCGCATCCGCCTCATGTACCTCCGACTCTTCTACATGGACGATATCTTCAACTGCATCGATATTCACACCAAAGGTCACATTATCCTTACCGATCAAAATCAGACAGCGCTGTAATGAAGCCGCCAATTTTACAGATATCTTCGACACCTCTTGAAGCTGAGCCAAGGTATCTTTGTATATTCTGTGTGAGCTCTCTTCCATCAATCTTTTGGCCTCTTCCGGATCACTCTGTCTTTGATCCAATACATCCACTGCAGAGCGATGCAGTTGTTGATGATGATAATCAAGTTTTTTCATCTCAACCAGGACTTCCGGATCATCCGGGTGAAAAGAGTTTATCCATTTTCCCAGATGGCAAGCATGAGGGTCTGTCGTCTTTGAAAAAGGAACCCCGGTTTCAACACTCTCTTCAAGGGCAGCGACCCATGCCTTGTGCTGTGCCTCGAGTTCAGGAAACATCTCTTTTAACTTATCCGAGTAACCTTGTAATCCCAAAGCTTTCCTGAAACTCAAGACTTTTATCACATTGTCTTCATACTGAAACATTCCCTCAATATGTTCACCCTCATCCGGTAAAGTCGTCAATGGTTGTGAGGGTAATATGCGTCTTACACATTCAATATCAATACCGTAATATCTATCCTGGACAGAAAAGATTACAAACGACTTCATGAGACTTCCTTCAACGGTGTTTGAAGCTGATCACATACGGCTAACAAACCTACAGGATCTATCATCATAATGATCTGGCCATTTCCTAAAAGAGCTGTTCCACTGAAAACAGGGTGTCCCTGAAGCATTCCTGTAAGCGGTTTTTGTACTACATCAAGTTGTCCCAGAAGTTCATTAACGACTACTGCCAATGTATTCCCCTTAATATTCAAGACGACTATGCTCAATTGCTTGTTTTGTATCTCCGTAAGATCAAGCATAGAGTTGATAAACAATAGAGGAATAACCTCTCCACGCAAATAGATAAAAGGTTCATTATGCAGCGATTCAATTTTATCTCTATCAATTTTGACTGTTTCTTGTACTGCATCCATCGGCATTCCATAATGTATGCCGCCCATTTCGACATGCAGAAGTGAAGTAACCGCCAAAGATACAGGTATTGCCAACGTAATGGTTGTTCCAATATCTTTTTGTGTGCGGATATTAATCGTACCGCCAAAGCCTTCAATCGATTTTTTGACCACATCCATACCGACACCGCGTCCTGAGAACTCTGTAATCTCATCTGCCGTTGAAAGCCCTGCCAACAGAACCAGTTCTGCCTTTGCATTCTCATCCAAAGCATCAATCTGTTCTATCGTCATCAGACCTTTTTCAATAACCTTGTTCACAACACGATCAACATTTATACCGGCACCGTCATCAATGATCTCTATAATGATCTTGTCCGACTGAGCATAGGCTTTCAAATTGACATTCCCTTCTGCAGACTTGCCTTTGGCTGTTCGCTCATCAGGCATCTCTATTCCATGATCAAGTGAATTACGCATAATATGGATCATCGGGTCGGCCATCATCTCGATGATATTCTTATCGAGTTTTGTTTCTCCGCCATTCATCGTCAGTTTGACTTTTTTACCTAACTTTTTAGAGATATCACGTACAAGTTTCGGATATCTATCAAAGACATAAGAGATAGGGAGCATACGCATTGACATAATAAGGTCTTGTAACTGTTCGGAAAGACGGTTGATAAAGGTATATTTTTCCATAATTGCACGCTTCACACCATCTGTCGTCATCTCATGGACCGAGTCCGCCAAATATGGCAATGAATTTTTAGCGACAAGGAGTTCTCCGATGATATTCATCAGTGAATCAACCGACTCTTGCTCGATTTTCACTGTCTTGCCTATGACATTTCGCTTTGCTTCTGTCTTTTCAACATTGGCTTCAGCAGAGATACTCCCTTGTGCTTTTTCATGAACTTCAATATCCTCTTGCATCGACTCCTCCGGCACAGTTTCGATTTCCTTGCTTGCTGTTACCGATTCTGCTTCTATCTCTTCCGCTTCGGCCTGCACTTCCATCTCATGCTTCTCTTCTTGTGTTTCATCTTTGATCAGAGAAGATGCAAAATGTATCAGTTCGTCTTTGCTATTGATATCCCCCATACTGACACCAAACAGTTTTGCTGTTTTTTCCAACATCACCTTGACACGCTCTATCACCATTGCATCATCTGAGTTTTCCAATTGCATCAACTGTTGTTCAATGATCATTTTTGCGCCGGCTAATGCAGCTTCCGTCACTTCAGGCTTTTCTTCCGACACTTCTTCCTCCATGCTTCCCGGTGCATAGACGGTACCCGATGGAAGGAAATCAAAGAAATCACTTACGCTTGACAGTTCATCACTACATGGTAAAAGATCTAAAAAGCGTTGTAACTGAGCATATTGAAGTGTATTTTCTCCAATAAGACTCAAGGACTCGGTAATTAGCTCTTTCACTTTTTCCTTGTCCGATGCCAATTCAGCTTTGACCTTAGATGCCAACTCTTTCATCACGTCCAATTCATGGACATCGCCATTATCTACTGCTAAGAGGCTTGCAACATCCAGTGGCAAGAAGACAAGTTCATCAATAAAATTGTACAGTGCCTCTTCTATCTCCGCATATCCGGCATAGACAAAGGCAACCATCTGTGTACGTAAAGAGAGCCCCTCTTCATCATCAAGACCACTCAGTACCGATTTCGCAGCATCTTCGCTCATACATGCATAGATCCCCTTTACTGCATCTCCAAGAAGCGAAAGAGTATAGGCCGGATCATTTCCATAGACCATGCATGACTCATCCACATCAAATAAGATCGCATAAAGACGGGGCTCATAAAAGTTCTCCTCACTGATCTCTTCAGAATGAATAGGCAATGTCACTCCGGACTCACGTAAAAACCCATAAGGAAGATTGATAATACTTTGTTTATCCTGAATCAGTTGAATCGGAAGTGTCCAAGCCTCTTTTTCTGTACTCTTACCCATCTGCATACAAAGGGTTTCTACGATTTCATTGACTGTCTCTTCATCTGCTTCAACAATATCTTCCGTGTCTTCAGCTGCTTCTACCAGATTCATAACCTCATCAAAAGCGTTATACAAAGCCTCCACGACATCATCATTTGGTTCGATATCCCCATCACGAATCATGTCCAAAAGATCTTCGGCATGGTGAGTGATATCCTTAATGGCAGAGAAACCTACGATTCCAGAGCCCCCTTTAAGCGTATGGGCTGCCCTAAAAACAGAGTTTACAAGCTCTGCATCCCCCGAGCCCAAACTTTCAATGTTTTGATCAATAAAGGAAAGGTTCTCTCTAGCTTCTTGTAAAAATGATTCTAATAGTGGATTCATAATCGCTCTCCTATGGAATTAAAATAGATAGATAGTTCTTGAGGACTTCAGGCTTGATCGGCTTCGTCTCAAAAAGGTTAGCCCCAACTTTGAAGGCTTCTGTCCTATCTTCTTCATGTGCCTGTGTTGTAATCATGATTATCGGCACTGTCGTATAGGCATCTTCCTTTCGTATCTCTTGTACAAATGAGTACCCATCCATGATCGGCATATTCACATCTACAAGATATAGAGCGATATCATTGTTTAAACTCTTTTCCATCGCTTCCATCCCATTTTCTGCTTCTACAACCTCAAAGCCCATCTCTTTCAAAAGTGACCCATGGTACATACGCACCGTTTTAGAATCGTCTACTACCATCACTCGTTTCATTATTATTCCCCTTTAAAAGAACTCTATCTCATGTTCATCCGAGTCATCTTTTATATGACCGCTAAAGGCCTCTTTCTTGGCCTTTGCATCCTCGAGTACAGCATCCATTTTAGATCTAAGCTTCACCACACTTGCATCTGCTATTTTTTCATCTTCTTTAAAATTGTGTGCAAACATCTGTAAGTTTTTTTGCACCAATTCTATGGCTTCAATCGTTGCTGTAAGTTGTTGAGATACGATATCTTGATATTGCAGTGCTTCAGCCGCTTCATCATCAAGCTCAATATTTTTTCTTTCCATAAATGAAGAGATCTTCAGTTGTGATTCTTTAGAAATATTAATAGTATCTATCTCAACTTGTTTAATATGTTCAAGCAGTTCATTTAATGAATCAAACAACATGATATGTTTCACTCTCTGTGATGATTATATATCCTAATCTTTCCATACTTTCCATCCTCATTTAAAACCCTGTCTTATGTAAACTGATTCCACTAAACGCCCTTGATTATGCAGGCAGGCGTAAGACCCTTGTTATTGCCGATTTCAACTGGGTTGGATTAAATGGCTTAACGATCCATCCCGTAAGGCCCAAAGCTTTTCCTTGTTGCTTCAACTCATCCTTCGTCTCCGTCGTCAACATCAACACAGGTGTACGCTTTGTCGCAGGAATAGCCCGTAAAGCCTTTAGTAATTCCAGGCCATTCATCACAGGCATATTCAAATCCGTGATCACTAGATCAGGCACGACTCCCGCTTCTACATCATTTAAACACAGCTGTGCTTCTAAATACTGTTTAACTTCTATTGGCATAGATGAAACAGTCATGCGCGTAGACGCTAAAGCTGTTTCAGAATCATCAATAAACATTACAATTGGTGTTGCCATTATTTTTTCCTTTTAAATCTTTATCATATACTGTGAGAAGTATTCAGATAGCTCGTAAAAGCCATCTAAATACCTCTCACAGTATGTCTTTTTTTTTATTTTTGATAAACCATGGAGTTCTCAAACTTTTTTGCTTTAAACACAGAGACAATACGTGACATATACTCGGCATGTCCCAAGAAAACATATCCTTCTGGCTTAAGCATATCATAAAAATTCATTGCGACCTCTTTTTTACTTGCATCATCGAAATATATCAACATATTACGAGAAAAAATTACATCAAACTTGCCAAGGTCACGAATGGCTGATCTGTCAAAAATATTCACAATCTTAAAATCTACTGCCCCTATAAGATCGGGTATCAATGAATAGGCAAAACCGACTTTTTTAAAGTATTTTGCGACCTGTGCGGGAGGAACAGCATGCACAGAACGCTCTGAAAACTTTCCGTCTTGCGCTTTTTTAATCACATTGGAATCAATATCTATCCCAACGATCTCTATATCACGCTTCTCTATCAGATCTGCTTCTTCAAGAAGGTATAAAACCATAGAATACGGTTCCTCCCCTGTTGAACATGGAGCAGACAAGATACGCAAAGGTTCACGGCTAGAACGTTTACTATGCAGTTCAGGCAGTACATGATTGACCAAGACTTCAAATTGATCATGTTCTCTAAAGAAATATGTCTCATTCACTGTCACCGCATTCATGAGCTCCTGAAACTCAGATCCGTTCTGATCCTCAAAACGAAGACGAAAGAAATATTTTCTAAATCCGTCTAGATCCAATTCTTTACAACGCTTATGGACAAACTTATCGAGTTTATCATAGTGCTTGGATTCTTCCAAAAAGATTCCACTTTTACGATATATAAACTCCGATAGTTTTGAGAAATTCCCTGCATTAAACATCAGATTAGGCCTCTATCGATTCAATGGCTGCATCAATGGCAAATTGAGCATACGCCTCATCTTTAAAACGCTCCTTGACCTCTCTGAGGAGAGGAACATCCTCAGGCTGGCCGATCTCTGCCATATAATCGACAGCCGTCATAGCGACATTGATATTTTCCTCACCCTCCAAGAGTTCAATTAACATCTCTCTTGACTCTGCAAAGTTTACATCCCCGAGCACGTTTATTGCAAAGATCCGAAGGTCATAATCATCTCCGATAAGGAACTTGACAATATAATATTTGATTGCAGGTCCATAATCCTGCAAGATACCAATCCCCAGGTTCCGGATATAGGCATTGGAAAGTTTCAGCAACTCCATAACCCCTTCAATAGGGGCTTCATCTGGATTCATGTTCGACAGGACCGCCGCAATACGTGAGGCGGTATCCTTGTGTGTATCATGTTCGATTAACTTATCGACTAGAAAATGAGGACCATCTTTGAATTTGACCATCTCCTCCAACGCATAAGAACGTTTATCAAAGGCTTCATTTTCTTCATAATAGATAATCGCCTCTTCCAAGCTCTCAAACTCTGGTAGTTTCTCTTGTTCTACTTTTTGATCACGTTTAATTAATGCCATCTTCTATCCTACTTAAATCTAATTATTTTACTCAAAATGTCGTCAAAGTCCAACACCTCAGAAGTGCCCCCACGTTCGTATGCCTCTTTTGGCATTCCGTATACCGTACAAGAACGTTCCGATTCGGCAACGGTATACCCACCTGCTTTTTTAATCTCCACCATACCTTCAGCTCCATCATCGCCAATGCCAGTCAACAACACGGCAAAGATCTTATTCGCAGGAAACACCTTCAAGGCAGACTCAAACATCTCATCTACAGAAGGTTGAAAAAAACGGTTATTTTTTTCATTTCCGTCAAAAGTAACAATCTTGCCCGATGTCTTCTTTCTAAAATGCATGTGCGTACCACCCCGTGCAAGGTAGATATGACCAGGCAACACCTCATCATTGCTTGAGGACTCATGTACCGGGAGGTCACTTACCCTGGCTAACCTTTGTGCAAAGGCATGTGTGAACTGCTCGGGCATATGTTGAACAATACAGACAGGCTGAGGATAGTCCGCAGGTAAAGAAGAAACAATCTTCTCTATCAAACCCGGTCCTCCGGTTGACACACCGATAAGTACGATCTTATCCAAAGGACGAGAAGCCGCAACTAATTGCCGACTTCTCTGACGTTCATCCCGCTTCTCTTTACGTTTTTGTACTATCTGTTCCGGGGTCTTTAAACGACGACGGGGAATACGGCTTAGTGACTTAATCTTTTGAACGATTTCTTCCCCCGATTCTTCTATACCGACATTCATCGTTCCAGGTTTAAGTATGAAATCGATCGCCCCATACTCCATGGCCTCTATGGTGACCGATGCATTTTCCGAGGTCAGAGAACTGACCATCAAGATAGCTGTAGGATTCTTTTGCATAATCTCCTTGACAGCAGAGATGCCGTCCAGTACAGGCATATTGATATCCATAGTAATAACATCATAATTTGTTTCCAATGCCATCTCTATTGCCATTTGACCATTTTTTGCTATGTCGATCTCAAAATCCAGATGCTGGATCAGATCCCTTAATTGTTTACGTACTAATGCCGAATCATCTACGATGAGTATCTTTTTACTCACGCTACCCCTTCAGTATTTTCCAATGAAGACATCAAAGCATCTATGTCGAACATCATAACCAATCTGTCTCCTCCATCTAATTGCAATATATTGGAGAACAGTCGTCTCTCTTCATCCGCATTCTTCACTTCGTCAGCTTTAATATCCATGACATCATTGACCTTGTCCACGACAAAACCGATACTACTGCCATTGACACTTGTAATGATGATCTTTTGGTCAATCTTCGTGTTCTCGTCAATATTTAAAATACCATATAAAGAAGCGATACTTATTACTTGTCCACGGATATTTATAACACCTTTGATATACTCCAGACTATCTGCTACAGGTGTGATATCTGTCATATCAATGATCTCATTTACATCGTCAATATTAAATGCATACTCTTCATTATTCATCTTAAAGATGACAACTTCAAGGTTTGACTCACTCGTATTGATTTCTTTCTCTTTTTCTTTACTTTTTTCCTGATCACTGATAAGGTGACTTTGTTCATTCACAAGAGCTCGGATCACCTCCGTATTGACAATACTGATCAAGGTATCATCCATATGCAGGACACCTGCAATTTTCTTATCTTTAAAATTTTCGGGCATTCCCTCGATACGATTGATCTCAACATCCTGGATATCTACGATCTCATCAACCAACACACCTATATGACGTCCCAAATGCTGAGATACAATCACCCGGTTCTTATCTGAGTTGTTTGCTTCCAGATCATAATAGGTGCGTAGGTCAGCAACGACCAGGAGATCCTCTCTGAGTGAGATCATACCTAAAATCTCATCTGAACTCTCTGCAATAGCCGTAAGACTCTCAGGAAGCGAAATGATCTCTCTAATCGCATCAACTTCAAGGGCATAACGTTCCTTTGCCATCGTAAAGAAAAGATAGCGTTTCAGATGAGAAGAGACCTCATCAACCGTTCCACCAGCCGATATATCCCTTACTTCCTTCGAGGTATAAGAAGGCAGTGCAATATCCTTTATAAGGGTCTCTATACTTACAATCTGAATAATATCATCGTTATATTTCAAAAGTGCGACAATAGCATCCTCTTGATCTTCAACATACTCCATCTTACTTTGATCGACTTCCACGGAATTGATCACCTCCGACACAAGAAGGGAAAAGTTGTATTTTTCTGCCCGAATCGTAATTTGACGGGCTTTGAACGCTTCAGTATCTACTAAATCGCTTTTTTTATCCAATAGATATGAAAAGTCCAATGTGCAGACGATAGACCCCTCTATCGAACATAGACCCCGTATAGCTGTTGGTGTCATTGCCATAGGCGTGATATTTTGTACACGCAAGATTTGTTCAACCTCTTCCGTGTTCACACCATAATAACAGCCTTGCTCCTTGATGATTAAGACTTCTTCAATTTTCTTAGACATATCACTTCCTTTTTATTGGCACCTAAGCTTAACTGTATATGCAGGCCTTATCCCTGCTGAAGCTCATCTGCCATAACAGCAAGCTCTTCTACGCCTTCACCGATGTGTGAGATGGTTTCGATAATCAGTTCTGAAGCCTTACGCGACTCCATGGCATTCTTTGCGGATAGTTCAACTGCTTTTTGGATCTCATTAATCCCGATAAGAACAGAATCCAGACCTTCAAGATTTTGATCATTGATCCCTTTTAAACCGGTATAACGATCTAGCAGTTCAATCAGCATGTCAATGATCTTATCCATCTCTCCTACAAGGTTGTCAAGACGCTTTTTCTCGCCTGACTGCCCATTCAACAACTCACCCCAGTCTTCTTGAACCGTCGAGATCTCGGCATTCATACCTTCAATTGTATCATTGATCTTATCAGTATTCGACTCTGAGTCCTTAGCTAGATTACGGATATCTGCTGATACAACTGCGAACCCTTTTCCAAAATCCCCGGCACGGGCTGCTTCGATCGAACCTGAAATTGCAAGCATATTCAGCTGAATAATTGAGTTAGAGATGTTGCCTACTGTTTTATCAACATTCTTAGTCTCTTTGACAATAACCATTAATTCATCACTGGCACCCTTACCTTCATCCATAGAACCTGACACTTCGTTCGTGATGGAGACCATAGAACTCTTAACATCGCCGAATGACGTTTTAAGCAGATCAAAATTACGACGTGCAATCTCAATCAGTTTATCAATATCTTTAGCCGCTTCTATACCGCCTTCGATACTTTCTTTGTTAGAGAGTGCAGAAGTATTTGTAGAGTGGGAAGAAGCCTCAATCTCATTAAGTGCAGTCGTGACTTGTTCCAAACCAACTTGGATCTCTTCCATAGACCCGCTAATAGCATCCGCAGATGTTGCAATATCTTCCGCCGACTTAGCTGTGTCTGTGGAGAATTTCAACTCTTCCGCCAGGGTGCTCAAGTCCTTGATATCTCCCTCTGTCTGTGCCAAGGCGGCAGACTGCATCTCTATACCGTTAAGTGTTTTCTCAACTGAATGCGCGATTCGACTGGAAGCATCCGCAATTTCAGCCGAGCCGTCATTGACACTGACAGCAAAATTACCCAAACTCTGCGTCACCGCAGAAACAGACTTCGCTGCTTCAACAGAATAGACGGCGATTTTGGTCAACTCTTCCATCTTTGCACTCAATTCTGTCGCTGTATCACCGGTTTCACCGATAATGTCTGTCGTATTGGTGATATTTTTAATAATAGAATCAATACTTCCTTGAATCTTATTGACCAGTTCTGAAATGAACTCTGCATTTTTCTCAGATTCAGCAGCCAATGCTCTCGTCTCATCTGCGACAACCGCAAAACCTTTGCCGTGTTCTTTTGCTCTTGATGCTTCAATAGCAGCATTCAAAGCCAATAGATTCGTCTGGTCTGCAATCTTTGCAATAAAACCGACAGCTTCACCGATGTTTTGTGAGCTTACTTTTAACTCTTCAGACTTTGTCGAAGAAGATTTAGCAATGCTAACAGCACCGGTCATACGTTCAACCGAACCGTTGATCATGGATACAGCATTCATGATCGTATCACCCGTAGCCACCGTCGAATTGATTACCGTGTCAATATTGCTTCCCATACGCGTGATATTATTATTGATACTCTTAACATTTTTGAGCGCCTGTTCTGATGCCCCACTATTCTCTTCTGCTGCCGTAGCGATCTGCTCCATAGAGGACTTTAATTGCTCGATAGCCGACACTGATTCTTGCGCGTTGTCAAGGATATTTGTCGCAATACCAGAGATACTTTCTGAAATCTGCTGTTGTTTAGCCAGTGTTCGTTGACGACGCTTGTCACTTCCGCCAACTGTTGTCGCAACACTTTTTGATGATGAACCACTTTTTACTATTGCCATAAATTCTCTCCTAATCTAATGTTGCGTAAAGCTCTTCGGCTTTTCTGATATCTTCACGTGAAGGTTTAACACGAATAGAAACATACTTTGTATTACCGTTTTTATCCACCGAACGAAGTACCGTTGCATAGACCCAGTAAAATCCTCCCCCCTTACGGGCGTTCTTTACATACCCAGTCCAAAAACCTTTGGACTGAACATCGTCCCATAAGGATTT